>CAYVSH010000233.1:0-2648 GCA_964453625.1 uncultured Chitinophaga sp. | reverse complement strand
TCCTTGCTCAGTAATTGGTGAAGTAACAGATGATGGGTTGCTGAATTTCTATATGAATGGTGAACTTGATGCATCATTACCGGCACATGAATTAGTATTGGGCGGCGGCGCCCCGCAATACGAAAGGGAATATAAAGAACCAGCTTACTTAACTGAGATAAATAAATTCAATCCTGCATCAGTTGAGGTTCCAAAAGATCTGAAAGCAACAGCTGAAAAACTGATCCAGCTTCCTTCCATTGCTTCCAAACGGTGGATTTATAACCAATATGATAGTATGGTTGGTACTAATAATACTTCAACCAATGCACCAACGGATGCCCCGGTTATTATTATTAAAGGAACAAAGAAAGCACTGGCAGTAACTACAGATTGCAACAGCCGATACGTATATGCTGATCCATACAAAGGAACAATGATTGCAGTAAGTGAAGCGGCAAGAAATATAGTGTGCAGCGGTGGTTTGCCATTGGGTGTTACCAACTGCTTAAACTTTGGAAACCCTTACGACCCTGAAGTGTATTACCAGTTTGTACATGCTATTAAAGGAATGGGTGAAGCCTGCAGAAAATTTGATACACCGGTTACCGGGGGTAATGTAAGTTTCTACAATCAGAATCCAGATGGGCCTGTGTATCCTACACCAACTATTGGTATGGTAGGTTTGCTGGAGGATGTAAATGATAAAATGACGCTGGACTTTAAAGAAGAAGGCGACATTATTTATTTGTTGGGAGAAAATACAAACGACATCGGCTCATCTCAATATCTTTCTAAAATCTGTGGAGTTGAACATTCACCGGCACCATACTTTGAGCTTGACAAAGAATTTGCATTGCAACAAAAGGTTGCTGCACTCATAAAAGATAAACTCATCAGTTCAGCACATGATGTAAGCGAAGGCGGTCTGTTCGTCACACTATGTGAAAGTGGTTTCAGCAGGGAGCTTGGTTTCTCCATGATCACTTCCGGGGGTATACGGAAAGATGCAACACTCTTTGGAGAAGGACAAAGCAGGGTAGTGGTTACAGTAGAATTAGATAAGGTAAAAGAATTTGAAACCGCAGTAGGTAATTTCCCATTCGAAAAAATAGGGGTGGTTACCAGCGGAGAGATTGTAATAGATGGTGACTTCTGGGGAACCATCGACTGGTGGAGCGAAAAATATGATACCGCCATTGAAAACTATTTATCAAAAGAAGAAGCCGGTTCGGCATTGAGTCCAATATGATGGAAAAAAATAAAACAATTCTTCTCACCGGTGCTGCAGGTTTTATCGGCAGTTACCTTTTAGGTTTTTTGAATAAACAGGGTTACAGTAATATTATCATTGCCGATGATTTTAGCGAAGAAGATAAATGGTTCAATTTCGATGACAAGCAATTCACCGAAAAAGTGGAAAGGGATGTGTTGTTCGATTGGCTGAAAGAAAATGATCCAGCCGTCCATTTTGTTTTTCACCTCGGTGCAAGAACCGACACAACAGAGTTTGATTATTCAGTGCATGAAAAACTGAATGTTGAATACTCAAAGAGCATCTGGAACTATTGTACAGAAAATAATATTCCGTTGGTCTATGCATCATCTGCCGCCACCTATGGTGCTGGCGAACTTGGATACAAAGATGATCATGACATCATTGAAAAACTTCAGCCCTTAAATCCTTACGGCGTTTCAAAAAATGAATTTGATAAATGGGCCTTGCAGCAAAATTCACAGCCTCCTTATTGGACTGGCCTCAAATTCTTCAATGTATATGGTCCTAACGAATATCACAAAGGCCGCATGGCAAGCATGATATTTCATGGTTACAATCAAATAAGGAAAACCGGCGAAGTAAAACTCTTCAAGTCTCATAAGCCGGAATATAAGGACGGTGAACAGCTCCGGGATTTTATTTATGTAGAAGATGTGGCAAAGGTTTGTTGTTGGCTTATGCAAAACAAAGTGAAATCTGGTTTATATAATCTTGGCACCGGCAAAGCAAGAAGTTTTAAAGACCAGATCACTGCTATCTTTACCACACTCGGTAAAGAACCGAATATCAGGTATATTGATATGCCTGAAGACATCCGGGATAAATACCAGTACTTCACCGAAGCTGATATGCAGAAGCTGCGTAATGCCGGTTACACCGAACCATTCTATTCACTGGAAGATGGCGTAGCAAATTATGTAAACAATTTTCTGAAAGGAAATAAGTACTATTAAATTTTGCCCGTAAGAAAATAAGACGGTAAGAAAATTGATATAATTTTTGTTTCCGTCTTCCAGACAACCCTCTCTGTGTTCATCGGTTTTATCCGTGTCTATCCGTGTTCCTGTATTCAAAAAAAAGGAGCAACTTCCGTCACTCCTTTCTGCGTATTTACAACAAACGAATAAGGGTTATTTATTTGGCATCAGCACTGTATCTATTACATAAGTAACACCGTTACTACTGATAACATCTGCAATAGAAATGTTCGCAACACCACCTTTAGCATCAGTTACTGTCCATTTACCATCTTTATAGCCAATGGTCAGTTCTTCACCTTGCACCGTTTTCACTTTTTGTCCGTCCTTCAGATCAGTAGATTTAAAAGCTCCTGCCACCACATGGTAAGTAAGTATGTTGGTCAGTGTTGCTTTGTTCTCCGGCTTCACCA
>CAYVSH010000232.1:0-2661 GCA_964453625.1 uncultured Chitinophaga sp. | reverse complement strand
TTGCCGTTTATGGAGCAGGTCAATTACCTATGTTGGAGAGTACCATTCCTCAGCCCGAAGATCCATACGGGGTATCGAAATATGCTGTTGAACTCGATCTTAAGACAGCACATGAAATGTTTGGACTTAATTATGTGATCTTTCGTCCGCATAATGTATATGGTGAATATCAAAATATCGGCGACCGTTACCGTAATGTTATCGGTATATTTATGAACCAGCTGATGCAAGGAAAGTCGCTAACTGTTTTTGGTGATGGATTACAGACGAGGGCATTCAGTTATATCAGTGATGTGGCTCCTTATATTGCCAATTGTGTAAATATTCCTGAAGCCTATAACCAGGTATTCAATATTGGAGCAGACCAGGAATATACGGTACTTGAACTTGCAGAAACAGTGATGGAAGTAATGCAAATAAAAGGCGAAGTAAGAAAATTAGATGCAAGAAATGAAGTGATGCATGCATACTCAGATCATTCAAAAGCTAAGAAAATATTTGCAATCAAGGAAGGCTCTTTTACAACATTGAAAGAAGGTGTAACAAAAATGGCTGCCTGGGCTGTGAAAGCCGGTGCCAGAGAAAGTAATACCTTTTCCAATATTGAGATATTTGAAAAATTGCCACCGGTATGGCTGGAAAAAAAATAATTGTATAATGCCGTCCATTTTATTTGTCTGTCTTCATCGTCCTAACCGGTCTCCATCACAGCGGTTTCGATTTGAACAGTATATTAATTACCTGAATGAGGAGGGGTATGAAACTAAATTCTCATTTCTGCTGAATGCTAAAGATGACAAACGGTTTTATGCAGCTGGTAATTATCTTAATAAATTCATCATTTTAGTAAAAGGGTTTGCTAAAAGAATGAAGGAGGCCTTTTTTTCAAAAAAGCCAGACATTGTATTTGTTCAACGAGAGTGTTTTATGTTAGGCACTTCTTTTTTTGAGAAACGATTCAGTAAGCGGTCAAAACTGATCTTTGATTTTGACGATAGTATCTGGCTGCAAAATGTTTCAGCAGCCAACAAAAGGCTTGCTTTTTTAAAAAATGCAGACAAAACAAAACACATTATAGAAGCAGCTCACCTGGTAATAGCAGGAAACCAGTACCTGGCAAATTATGCATTGCAGTATAATAAAAATGTTGTGATCATCCCAACAACTATTGATACCCTTCAATATACTTTGAAGCAGGACACTGCAAAAGAAAAAGTAACGATTGGCTGGAGTGGAAGCTTTACCACTATTCAGCATTTCGAATTTGCCTTAGAGGCTTTACTATTTATAAAAAATAAGTACCAGGATAAGGTTGATTTCCTGGTGATCGGTGATGCGAACTACAGCAATGAAGCATTAGGAATTAAAGGTATTGGCTGGAATGCGGCAACAGAACTTGCAGACCTTCACCGAATGGATATCGGCATCATGCCTTTACCTGATGATGAATGGGCAAAAGGTAAATGCGGATTAAAGGGTTTGCAGTATATGGCGGCGGGAATTCCCACCATCATGTCGCCTGTAGGTGTGAACAGTGAAATCATCCGGGACGGAGAGAATGGTTTCCTTGCAAGTTCCAGAGAAGAATGGGTTGAAAAACTTTCATTGCTGATTGAGTCGGTCGAACTCCGTAAAAAGTTTGCATTGAACGGACGCAAAGAAGTAGATAATAATTATTCTATTGAAGCCAACAAGGGGAAATATAAGTCTGCCATGCAAAAGGTTTTGTAACAAGGGTAAGTGCGGATTTAAAACTTTAAGAAAGGGATCAGCAATTTATTTGGTTTTTTGTTCTTATAGAAAATAACGATCAAGGCAATAGTATAAAAGGGCATACAAGGTATCTTATACCGTGAGAGGGTACCGAAATTATAAGAGGAAATACCCACTGCAAATGCAAATATCAATGCAAAAACAAGACAGAACTGAATAGTAGGATCTGCAGAAATTGTAGACCAGGTATTTTTTAGTCCAACTGTAAATAAAACTTTCAAAGTGATAAATAGAAATAATAGTGCCTCTAATGCTGTTAATGCAACAATTGGTTTACGGGCTTCCCAGGGATAGGGCCTGAACAAAGTAACATTAATGGCTGCAGGAATTTTAGTAAGCAGGCCACCAATACCTGTTCCCACTTCTCCAAGGCTGTAAGCAGAGCCGCCTTCCGTTTCTGATACCCAGTTAATATAATCCCTTGTTGTCGCAGATGTTTCAGCAATTTTTTCCAATGAGTATTTGCCAAGGTCTTCAGAAAATTGTGATAAGGCAAATGTGAGTGTACCAAAAATAATGGCGATAAAGACAACTTTTGCCAGTTGCCGCCCATACCAGTTTTTTATACTGCGAGAATAGTAGAAGAATATCCACAACAGCAAGGCCGGGGCAAAGGCCATACCTATATATAGTTTGATTTTAATCAGCAGGAGAAAATTCAAAATTGCAATGATGAAAATTTTTGGCCTGTAATCTTTGAATTTCATTAGCCGCACTATACAATAGAAAAGCCAGCTAAGTGCAAAGAGACAAACTGTATCTTTAAATATCCCCGAACCCCAAACGATCAGGCTTGGGATAAATAAGGTTGCTAAAGCGATTGGCCTGGTGAGATTTGGATACAAAGCAACAAAGGCCCGGAATAATGCCCACACTCCCCAGAAAGAT
>CAYVSH010000231.1:0-2682 GCA_964453625.1 uncultured Chitinophaga sp. | reverse complement strand
TCCATTATTAGCGGATTGGGAAAAAAGTAATGAGCCTACTATAGTATATGCTATGGATGCAGATACCGCAGTTGATTATGTAGATAAAATGATCAGGCTTGGTGATTTTAAGCAAGTGGACCCAAATGCTCCAGGTGCTGATGATATACGGCATATCGGTGGCCTGACTTTCGTAATGGCTAAAACTACTCACGGCGAAATCGGATTTAGTTTACCGGGAGTTGTACCGGATCCGCCTAAAGAAGATATTACCACATTGAAACGATTTACTGATGTGTTTGATCTTGCCTACCGGCGATTTGAGGACCTGCAAAAAGCGGAAGCCCAGGCATTGCAGGCAAAAAAAGATTTAATTGAAATAAAAGCGGCAAGGCAAAAAGCAGAAGAGGCGCTTGCAGACCTCCAGGCTACACAAAAACAGTTGATCCAATCTGAAAAAATGGCTTCTTTAGGAGAGCTCACCGCCGGTATTGCTCATGAAATACAGAACCCGTTGAATTTTGTAAATAATTTCAGTGAAGTTAGTAATGAGTTGCTGGATGAAATGATGGAAGCGGCAGGCAAAGGAGACTTTGAAGCAGTAAAAGAAATTTTGAATGATGTAAAACAGAACCTTGAAAAGATCAATCATCACGGTAAAAGGGCCGATGGAATTGTAAAAGGCATGCTGCAGCATAGCCGCAGCAGCAGTAGTCAGAAGGAACCAACAGATATTAACGCATTAGCTGATGAATATTTACGGTTGGCTTATCATGGTCTGCGTGCAAAAGACAAATCATTCAACGCTACTATAAAAACCAATTTTGATGAAACGATTGGCAACATCAATATCATTCCGCAGGATATGGGAAGAGTAATACTCAATTTAATTACCAACGCATTTTATGTGGTGAATGAAAAATCGAAGCAAGGAATTCACGGTAATGAACCAACCGTTGAAGTAACCACAAAGAAAGAGGATAACAGGGTTTTGATAAGCGTAAAAGATAACGGCAACGGTATTCCACAAAAAGTACTGGATAAAATATTTCAACCCTTCTTTACCACCAAACCAACCGGGCAGGGAACAGGATTAGGATTGAGTTTGAGCTATGATATTGTAAAAGCACATGGCGGGGAATTGAAGGTGGAAACAAAGGAAGGAGAAGGCTCAACGTTTATTATTCAAATACCAACTAACTAGTTAAACTGAAATGAAACATACAATAAAAATAGTAATGCTCCTGTTGCTTTTCTTCATGGCAAATGCCCAATACCCGGCATTTGCACAAAGCAAAATGGCCGAACAAGTAAGCAATCAAGCAGATTCTATACTTAATCTCTTAATTAAAGAAACTGATGCTAACGAAAAAGTGAAACTCACTTTATCCCTCTATAATCGTGGCATTGATGCATATCCTTTACAACTGCAAAGGCTTAGCCAGAAAATGCTTGATTTGGCAATAAAGAACAACGACCCAATTCTTGAATCATCAGCCTGGAGCAGTTTGGGGCAAGCGTATCGAATTACCGGTGATTATGTTAAGGGGCTTGAGTGTCATCGAAAGGGTGTGGCTTTGGCAGAAAAATCGGGTAACCTGTTATTACTGGCAATGGCCCAGAATCAGATGGCCCACATTTATAAGGACAGACAGGAAAATGAAAAAGCACTGAGTTTATATAGATCAGCAATGTTCAATGCTGAAAAAATAAATGAACGCCAAATAATGCACTGGCCATACGGGAATATAGGTGCCGTGTATTTAAATATGGGAAACCTGGATTCTGCATTACACTACATGCAAATTAGCAGATCACTTAATGTCAACAGTAAATACATTTCTGCCAATAATAGTCTCTCCTATACCACTTTGGCAACTATTTATAGCAGGAAAGGAGACCTTGCAAAAGCGAGGGACTATTTTGAACAAGCTAATCAAATCAATAGCCGTTCTTTATCTGCAAGGTACACGAATCAAAACTTTGTGGCTATGGCGGCGCACTTTAAATTTCATAGGCAATATGATTCGGCAATTTATTTCTGCAAGGCGGCAGTTGAGGTGGTTCAAAATACTGAATTGAACCATATGGCTTTAAAACCTGCAAGGATGCTGATAGATTTCTATCAAAATACGAATGCAGACAGTACGGTAAAATATTGGAAACTGTATTCAGCTTATAATGATAGCTTGAATAGTACCCGTACTAATCAGCAAATACAAATGATGACCTTCGAGGAAGAACAACGAAAAAGGGATATTGAAGCTGCACAAGTGGCTTATCAAAATAAAATACGAACCGGTTTGTTGTTAGGCGGACTTGCCATGTTTTCATTAGTGGCTATCATACTGTACCGAAACAACCGGCAAAAACAAAAAGCCAATAGTAATCTGGAAAAAACATTGGCAGAATTAAAATCCACCCAATCCCAACTAATACAATCAGAGAAAATGGCAAGCCTTGGTGAACTCACCGCAGGCATTGCACATGAAATTCAAAATCCGTTGAACTTTGTCAATAATTTTTCAGAGGTAAATGAAGAGTTACTGGCGGAGATGAAAGATGAATTAGAGAAAGGTAATATTGATGACGCCAAAGCATTAGCTAATGATGCCATGGAGAATCAACGGAAGATTCTTCACCATGGCAAAAGGGCCGATGCCATTGTCAAAGGCATGCTGCAGCACAGCCGCAGCAGCAGCG
>CAYVSH010000230.1:0-2693 GCA_964453625.1 uncultured Chitinophaga sp. | reverse complement strand
GGCAGCAATGGAATTTAAAGAAATATTTTGTGAACCACAATAATCAACTACAATGATACCAGATAAACAACGGGGAGGGGCTGATAGCGGGGCAAGCGCTACCTTAAATGGTAATCTTCCGTCAAGGCCACCCCGTTTTTATCAATACATCCAATCACTAAACAAACAACCATGACCTTTGATGATTTTAAAGTTCGATGCAGCCGAATCAGCGATGCCATGAGCCAGTGTGCCGGGTATTGGTGGTTTCAAAAAAAGTGTTATCTTTGACTTTCAATAACGGTCTTCCTTATTTGTCGGGCAGGGTAAATAAGGGAGTTCCAACTCCTAAATGGAATAAAATAACCCTCACCTGCCCGTGGGGGTTTTTTATTTTATGGCACACATAGATTCAAACACTCCGCTTGAGCGGGAAGACATCATTGATCTTTACAATGGCTTCCACAGATTAAAGGCATTCGTTGAAGAACTTGTTGGCATCTTGTACGATAATACAGATTTGCCAGAAGGAATCAGGGATGAAATATCAACTCTCTATCAAAAAAAATTCAGTTAATCATGGCAGGAACAAAAAAAGAAAACTATCAGCCGGGGGAAAAGTACCCGATAGTCAAGGCATCATTTGACCTTGAAGCAAACCGGCAGAACTATCAGAGGCTTCTTACGCACCTCTCTGGCCTCCAAGTAACAAAAGACAATGTGAATGAAGACCACACAAAAGAGGCCAGAGAGGTGCGTAAGCTACTGAAGGAAAAGAAAGAACAAGAGTGCAAGCCAGTCCTTCAGCACCATGCAGATATACTTAAAGCATATAGCGACCTTGATAAGCCACTGGAAGAACAAATTAACCGATTGTTGGCCGAAAAACAGGCTGTTGCTGATGCTATCAGAAAGGAAAACGAAGCGCAGCTAAGAGAGCAAACAAGGGTTGCTAATGCCAAAGCAGCCATCATCAACTTCACCAACAAGATTGCAAACGACATTCGTAATGCAAATACCGATGCAGATATTGTTTCGGTGGAAAAAATGATTGGGTTGGAGAAAACGAAGAAGAACTTATACCAAGAGTTCATCCCAGACCTTATCACGCAACTTGATAACCTCCGGCCACATATAAGAGAACAGAAAGAAAACGTCAGAAGGCTTCAGGAATTAAATCAGAAAGAGAAAGAAGCAATTGAAAAAGGGGAAATTTATGAAGCAACGGCTATCCGGGAAGAAAAAGAGTACGTTCAGACCGTAATTGAGCATACTGGCATTAAAATCCATGAAAAAGCCTTTGAAGAAGCGATAAAAATTGAAGTAGTAGTGCCTGATGTGGTTGAAATAGCCCCAAAGGGAAGAACAAACTGGAAATGGGAGGTAACAGACATCAAGTTGCTTCAAAAAAAGATGCCACATCTTGTAAAAATGGTTCCCGATGATGCGGCAATTGACCTTTTGTTGAAAACAAAGCGACAGGGCGGTGAATTGGACGATGTAGAAGAGCAAAATTGGAACGGAATCCGGTTTTTTAACGACAGAAAATTCAGTAAGTAATGCTAAAGAAGTCTCACATATCAAACATTCAAATTTATACACAAGAATGGGATAATGTAAGGAAAGGCCGGTTCACCAGTTCAAAGATTTCAGAGTTGATAGGCGAAGATGGTGTAACAAGAACAACCGGGATGGGGTACATTTATCAGAAAGCTGGGGAAAAGATAACCAATAAGTCAATGGCAGACGAAGATGATGTTATTGAGGATGAAAATACCGCATGGGGAAGGGATAATGAGCCAGCGGCCATCCGAAAGTTTCAAGAGATAAAGCAAGTACAGTTTTTGGCAACCCAAAAGATAATTCTTGACCCCAATTCAAACGAATCATCAACCCCTGATGCTATCTGGATTCACGGACAAAGCGCAATTTCGGATGATGAATACCATGTAAGCACTCTTGAGGTTAAGTGTCCGAGAAAGTTCAATCGGTTTATCCCTCTGTGGGAGTGCGATACGCCCGAAAAGCTGAAAAAGTACAGCAAAAAGTATTACTGGCAGGTCCTTCACCAGATGAGAATATGTGATGCGGCGGTTGGTTATTTCGCTTGTTTTCATCCATTATTCCCGCCACATACCAATACCAGAATAATTGAGTTCCAAAAGATAAATCTGTGGGATGATTTCAAAAAACTGCACCAAAGAATAGAGCAGGCAAATAAAATCTACAACGACTATTTGGTTAAATTTTCAGGAACATTAGCTTCCCAATAAGAGGCAACCGCCAACGCCTGCCAACCATGTTCCTTAAGCCCGTACTGGTATCCTTTCCCGGATTTCGGTACGGGTATTTTGTATAAAACCTTCATACATTCCGTCACCGCTTTGTCATCAACAAAGACAAAACTTGACTTCCGCCACTCCCCGGTTTCCTTATTCCTGAATCCTTTCTTTTCATCTTCCTCTGAATTATTGGCGTACAGACATCAGGGAAAGTGTCAAAGCACCACTTTTTGACGTGGTTTCTCACCACATACTCTACGATCGCACCAGACCACGTTTTAAGCCTGAAATTTAGCTCGCCAATAAATTTGCAGGTATCTATCACCTGCGGGGTTAAACGCAAGCTATATGGCCGTATATCCTCCACAACAACGGTACAGTTTGGATGTATCAAAAAATCACTAACTTTACTTAACATAATATCTGACATTA
>CAYVSH010000229.1:0-2767 GCA_964453625.1 uncultured Chitinophaga sp. | reverse complement strand
TTGCTTGCATTCCTTACCCTTGCTTGCTTTTATACAGCAGTCAAAAATTCAGGTTTTGAATCAGTATTTCCTACCAATTATCTGCCACCATTTAAAACCGGTGTGTTGCTGAGCCTGCTTAATCCTATGCATATTCCTTTCTGGCTTGGTTGGACAGTTGTCTTAATGAATAAAGAAATAATCACATTGAAAACAAATCAATTCAACTGGCTTGTCATTGTGATTGGCATTGGCACTATTTCCGGTTTTCTAGTATTTATTTATACCGGAAATTACCTTTTACGATATTTTCGGGAACACCAGTTGATTATAAGTATTGCGGCAGGAATTTTATTATTACTAATTACACTTTACCAGATAAAAAAAATGGTTGGGTCTTCTATATCTGAGAAGTATGCAAAACTAAAAGACAGCATTTCTGATAAATATCAACTTTCGATGGCAAAACAATGATCAGCCTTCTCTTTTAATCCCCATCTTCTTCATTCTTGCTTCCAGTGTAGTAGGGTTAAGGCCAAGAATTTTTGCTGCACCTTTTTCGCCACTGACCTTCCAGCCTGTTTTTCTAAGCACTTCGATAATGTGCTCTTTTTCCACATCCTGTAGTTTTACAGAAGCCACGCCACTGTTCTCCATTTGTATTTTTTGTGTTGGCACCCATTCACCATACTCCAAAGAATTACCTCGGCTTAATATCATAGCCCGTTCAATAATATTTTCCAACTCACGGATATTACCCGGCCAATCATAAGCCATCAGGTCATCCATTACATCATCTGCCACATTAAATATCTTTTTACCGATCTTTCCTTCATGTTTCTGACAAAAATGTTTTACTAATAACGGTATATCCTCTTTTCTTTCTCTAAGCGGCGGACATAAGATCGGAAAGACATTTAGTCTATAATAAAGATCTTCCCTGAATTCCTTTTTATTAATAGCAAGTTGCAGATTTCGGTTTGTAGCAGCAATTACCCTTACATTTACTTTCATCGTTTTGGGGTTACCTAATCTTTCAAATTCACCTTCCTGTAATACCCTTAGAAGTTTGGCTTGTAATTCTACTGGCAATTCACCGATCTCATCTAAGAAAATAGTACCTCCATCTGCCAATTCAAACCTGCCAATCTTTCTTTCCATAGCACCGGTAAACGCCCCTTTTTCATGACCGAACAATTCACTTTCTATGAGGTTAGCAGGTAACGTAGCACAATTTACTTTTACCAGGGGCCGTTTACTACGGTTGCTGATATTATGAACAGCTCTTGCAATCAACTCCTTCCCTGTTCCTGATTCTCCTAAAATTAAAACCGTAGAATCTGTTGCAGCAACCTGTTCAATTTGTAATAATACTTTCTGAAAATCTTTGCTCTTACTGATTATCTCTTCAAAATTGTAATTGTGCTTTATTTCTTCCTGCAGGTATTTATTCTGAGCCTGTAACCGGGCCCTTTCCTGCTCCATCAGGATACGATCTGTAATATCAATAAACATAGTCCGGGTAAATTCCCCACTCGGATCGGGCCTTGACCACCATTGAATAAAAATCGGCTGACCTGTATCCTTTTTTCTTAACTCAAGAACTATACCGCTTGTATCTATGCCTTTTTGAATTGATTCAAATGCCTCATTTACCAACCGCTGTGCATTAGGAGTATCTGGAACTAGTGACCTTCCATAGGTTGTCAATACATCTTCAGGCTTTACACCCAAAGTCCGCAAAGCTGTCTTGTTTGCTTTGATGAATTTTGAATCCAATCCCTCATGTACATAAGCTATTGGTGCTTCTTCAAATAAATCCTTATATCGTTCTTCACTTTCTGCAAGTAATATTTTTAATTCTTCATTGGCAATCTTTAATCTTTCTTCTGCTTTAATTCTTTCCAGTTCGGCACCGGCTCGTGCAGCAAAGATTCTTAGTATCGCTGTCTGATTTTTTTCTTCGGTTATAGGGTCGGGGTCAACCGCAATAATATGTCCGATAACATCGCCGGTACTGGAACTATAGATCGGTACACCAACATAAGATTCAATTCCTTTTTCCTTGGGAAAATTCTTCTGTACATCTTTAACCATGAAAAACTCTTTACCCTGCATTATTATCTCACAAGGAATTTCAGCAGTATCATACTCGATATTATCGATTACTTTTCCCCCATCCATATAACAAAGGGTACGAAGCCTTGTTTTTTCTTCATTTGCACATTCCGTAATTAAAGCATACCGCATATTAAGAGTCATAGTAATGTGCCTGGCCAATTCTATCAAAAAATTTTTTCCTACCAATCCTGAAGTAGCTTCTGAAACAGTCCTTAGTAATTCTTCTTCCAATAATCTTTTCCTGATATCTCTAACAATGCTACAGGTGTATTCTCTTCCTTCGTAGACCATGAAGTTCTGTGTTATCTCCACCTCAATGATCTCCCCGTCCTTTTTTTTCAGCTTCGCATCAAAAATCACTTTTTTATTCTCTTTTAATCTTTTCCATACTCTTTTCCAGTCATTAGGTTGTACAGTCTGATTAATGTCAAAGACCTTTAGCTCTTTCAATTCTTCCTTTGAATAACCGGTCAATTGTGCCACTCCATCATTAACCTGCCATATGTTTGCATCTTCATCAATCCAGAATACTGCTTCATTCAAATGGTTTAATGTGAAAGCATAAAACTCATTTTCCTTCATTCTGGAATGTAATTCTTCATTCTTACTATGCAACTCATCTTCGGCTTTCATTCTTTCCAGTTCAGCGCCAAGTCTGGCTGCTAAA
>CAYVSH010000228.1:0-2786 GCA_964453625.1 uncultured Chitinophaga sp. | reverse complement strand
GGGAATATTACTTTGTAGCATTAAAATTATTTTATAATTAAAGTTATCTCTTTCCTAATTCTATTACTTCGCAATCTTTCATCTCTTTCCCATCAATTACAAACCGGATGATGGTTCTCATCTTATGCCAGCCATGCTTACCTGCAGCACCGGGGTTCATATGCAGACAATTTATTTTATCATCATACATCACTTTCAGTATGTGTGAATGGCCACTAATGAATAGTTGTGGTTGGTGAATAGCTAATTCTTTTCTTGTTTCAGGATTATATTTTGGCGGCGAACCACCGATATGCCGTATCATCACTTTTACTTCTTCACATGTAAAAACCAATTGCTCAGGAAATTCACTTCTTATAATATTATCATCAATATTCCCATAAACACCTTTGATTTTCCAGCTACTTTCTTTCTTCAACTGAGTAACTACACCATCTCCAAAATCGCCTGCATGCCACACTTCATCACAATCTGCAAAATGCCTGAAAACAGCTTCATCAAGAAAGCCATGAGTGTCTGAGATTAATCCTATCCGGGTCATTATGTTTCTGTAAATTTGTTCAGCAATCTAAAATCATAAATCTGAAATGTAAAATCAGATTATGCCTTTCAAACGCAACTTCACATATTATATTGACAAAAGAAAATGGAAATACTATTTTCTTATGGTCTCACTTGAATTAGATAAATAGAAAACAGTAAAGACTCTTTGTCCCTAGTAACTGTTTAACTAATTTCCTAATTAACAAATTAACTAATTCTCATGCCTCATTATTATAAACTCGGTAATATTCCGCATAAGCGTCACACCCAATTTCGTAGACCGGATGGTGAATTATATTCTGAGCAGCTATTCTCTACAGAAGGATTTTCCAACGATTATTCATTACTATACCATGTGCATCCGCCTACACAAATTATCAAAACCGAACCACAGATAAATGTTGCTCCAACCATTGCAGAAGAGAAAATGCTGAAGCATCGCAGCTTTGAAGGGTTTAATATCAAACCGGCGAAGGATTTTTTACAAAGTCGTATTCCTGTTTTGGTTAATAACGATTGTCATATTGTGTTAGCAGCTCCGCAGGAAAGCATGAAGGATTATTTCTATAAGAATACAGATGCAGACGAAATGATCTTTGTACATGAAGGAAGCGGGGTGCTGAAAACGATGTATGGTGAACTAAAGTTTGGTTATGGCGATTATCTTGTAATTCCAAGAGGAACGATTTATCAAATTCATTTTGATACAGCAGGCAATCGATTATTTATAGTCGAGTCTTTCAGTCCGATACGTTATCCAAAAAGATACCAGAGTAAATATGGCCAGTTACTGGAACATTCGCCGTATTGTGAAAGAGATATCCGGGGGCCTGAAAATCTGCAAACATTTGATGAAAAGGGAGACTTTCTGATCAAAGCAAAAAAGAAAGGGGTGTTATACGGTTTGCATTATGGCACCCATCCTTTCGATGTGATAGGCTGGGATGGTTGTTGCTATCCTTATGCATTTTCTATTCATGACTTTGAACCGATAACCGGCCGTGTGCATCAGCCGCCACCAGTGCATCAAACCTTCGAGGCTCACAATTTTGTTGTATGTTCTTTCTGTCCAAGATTATTTGATTATCATCCTGAAGCAATCCCCGCACCATACAATCATAGCAATATTGACAGCGATGAAGTGCTCTATTATGTTGATGGTGATTTTATGAGCCGTAAAAATGTAACAAGGGGAATGATCACTTTGCATCCTGCTGGAATTCCGCATGGGCCTCATCCCGGTGCTGTGAAGAAAAGTATAGGGGCCAAAGAGACGAAAGAACTCGCAGTAATGGTGGATACTTTTCATCCCTTAATGCTCACAAAGGAAGCATTGGAAATAGAGAATAATGACTATGTCATGAGTTGGGCGGAATAATATAATAAAGCAGCCCTGAAGATCAGGGCTGCTTTATGTTAACTCATTATAATTTATCTCAAAAACAACATCTCCCTGTATTTTGGTAAATACCATTCACGGTCATCTACCAGTAATTCCAGTTTGTCAACATGGTAACGGATCTCATCAAAGAAAACATCTTTGATCTTTGCCTGGTAAGCTATTGCCTTTTCTCTTGTATCTGTTAAGCTGTTGGCTTTCTTTCTTGCTTCGATCATCTTTTCAACAAGATCACTTGCTTTGTTGATGTGTTCAGAAATTTTTTCCAGTATCTGTTTCTGGTTACCAAAACCTTTTTCAGATACACCTGCTTCTTTTAGTCCACGGATATTATTTGAAAGCAAAGTTTGATAACGGATGGCTGCCGGAAGAATATGGCTGGTTGCCAGTTCACCCATGATGCGGCTTTCGATCTGTACTTTCTTAATGTACTTCTCCAGTTCTATCTCATGTCTTGCTTCCAGTTCGCTGTGGGAATAGATTTTGTTAGATTCAAACAGGTTCTTGGCTTTATCTGTCACCATTGCATCTAATGCTAACGGTGTTGTCTTTACATTTTGTAAACCTCTTTTTTCTGCCTCTTTCTCCCAGGCCTGGCTATAGCCATCGCCTTCAAACAGTACTTTCTCACTGTCAACAATATATTGACGTATCACATGCATGATGGCGATTTCTTTTTTCTCACCTTTTTCTATCAAAGCATCTACTTCTCTTTTAAAAGCTTTCAATGTATCTGCCATGATGGTGTTCAATACAGTCATCGGGTTGGCACAGTTAGCAGAAGAACCAACAGCCCGGAACTCAAATTTATTTCCTGTAAATGCAAATGGAGAAGTACGGTTAC
>CAYVSH010000227.1:0-2927 GCA_964453625.1 uncultured Chitinophaga sp. | reverse complement strand
AAGAATTTTCAAACATGCAAAATTCAAATTTATCGAATACAGGAAGTATGCATATGTAGTATCAATTATTGTACTGGCATTGGGTATTGCTTCTTATTTCAATGGTTATGACCAGGGTGTTGAGTTTAGTGGCGGACGCAGTTATACAGTTCAGTTCCCGCAAAAAGTGGATGTCGAAAAAGTAAGATCTGAGCTAGCAACAACTTTTGAAGGAGAAAGCCCGATAATTAAAACTATTGGAGATAATACAACTTTGGATATCACTACCTCGTACCTGATCAAGGAAAACAGGTCAGGTATTGATTCTATTGTAGAAAGAAGACTATATGATGGTTTAAAGAAGTATTATCCAGAATCTGTAACTTTTGAAAAATTCAGTGCCGGAGAAAATAATACAGGTAAGCTGGGCTCTAAAAAAGTATTGCCAACAATATCTGATGATTTAAAGAAAGGTGCTGTAAAAGCTACCATATTTGCTATCATTGCTATCTTCCTGTATATCTTCATTCGTTTCCGCGACTGGCGATATTCAATGGGAACAATTGTAGCATTATTACACGACGTTTTGGTTACGTTAGCTGTGTTTTCATTTGCCAGAAGTATCGTTCCCTTCCCGCTGGAGATTGACCAGCACTTTATCGCAGCTGTTCTTACGGTAATTGGTTTCTCCATGAACGATACGGTGATTGTATTTGACCGTATCCGTGAAGACAGCAGGCTGATGCCAAATGCCCCAAGAGCCGAAGTGATAAACCGTGCCATAAACGAAACGCTGAGCCGTACAATCATGACATCCTTGACAGTATTCCTTACTATTCTTATCCTCTTCCTTGTAGGCGGACAGGTAACAAAAGGATTTGCTTTTGCAATGCTGATCGGTGTTATCACTGGTACTTACTCATCTATCTTTGTGGCAGCACCTATCCTGGTTGACCTTGGTAAAAAGGGTCCATTAGGAAGTACTTTTTCAAAGAGTAAGCAGAAAGTCTAACATTAATGCTTTCTATAAAAGAAAAAACCTGCAGTAACTTACTGCAGGTTTTTTTATGATTATCCAATTAAAAATCCCCGGCATTGCCAGGGACTTTAACTTAACAAGGATATTATATTTATTTAACTTTCAATACGGGTTTTAATTTATAATCACCTGGGCCGGCCTGGTGTATAGAAAGGGCAGCATCAAAATCAATCAGCAAAGAATCAAGAGTGCCATTCAATTTCTTATTTACTTTGATTTTAAGGCCTGATTCAGATCCGCTTGGAATTGTTAATGGATAAACTATACCATTTACTTTAATAGTATTATTAGTACCCAAAACAAAACGGATTTCTTTTACTACATCGGTTGGAATAACTCCTACTGCCAATAATGTATCAACGCCATTTTGTAAACCCAGAAGATTGTACACTCCTGCATAAGTATTAATATCTGTCCAGCCGCTTATTGAATCTTCACTGAACTTTACCCTTACCTGCTGTATATCTACATTCACTTCTTCGGCTAGAACCGGGTTATCGGTCAGTCGAACTTTTAATGTAGTACTACGGGAATTATTGTCTTTGGAACATGCACCAACAAGAATTGCTGTTATTAAAACAACTGCAAGAAAAGGAATGACTATTTTACGCATTGGTTTTAATTTTATGCTTGTTGCTGTAAAAACTATGCCAAGCTGGTTAAAACCAATAAAGAAAATCCTTTTAGCAGCAAATAAGGGCTATTTCAAAGGAGAATACCTTCTGGCACCTGTAATTTTCAAATCTGATTGTTGATGTGCCAATACGATGATTTCCCAATTATCATCACTAAGACCTGTTGGTATTGTAAGAATCGTCTCATTATTTTCTTTCAATTCCTGGGTTTTTAGATCTCTTACCACATTAGTATGGGTCAGTTTTGCTCCCCGGTTCTCGCCTGCTTTAATATTCATCGTTGCAGACTTTTGAACAAGCAAGACTTCCAGGTTTTGATTTTTTAGTTCACCTTTAGCATGAATATTAATTATTATTTTATCTCCTTTTCGGTTAAGATTATCTACAGTTATATTAACAGAGCTGTTTTGTTTCAAAACCTTTTTAATGATTGTTTCAGCTTTGCTCCTGCTGCTGCCCACCAATTCATATTCGCCATTAATTACCAGTTGTGGAGTGTAAACAGTTTCATTATTGAAGTACCTTGCATAATCTCTTTGTCTTTCTGAATAAGCTGGCCTGCTGAACGGATCAATCCATCCTAACCGGTTCCAGTAATCAACATGAAATGAAATGGGGATGACTACAGAATCAAGGTTGGCTAATTGTGGTAATAAATCATCCGCAGGTGGGCAACTGGAACAACCTTCAGAAGTAAATAGTTCGAGAACGGCTATTGGAGCAAATTTACCATCAATTGCCTCTTTGGTTATGTATTTGGGTTCTTTAATGGTTGTAGCATTAATACATGCAAGGATGCCTGCAAATAATATTGAGATAAACAGGAGTTTCATATTCTAAACTACGCAGGTAATAAAGTAAAAGTTTGTAGCCTGAATGACAAACTTTCCAAATTATTTCTGTTTGATAATGAAAACAGCCGGAACAGGACGTTGACCAGTTTTGTCTGAAACTTTTATTGTCTCTTTTCCATTTACCAGCATACAACTGCTGCCGCCGCCATCCAGATTTAATGCCTCCCAGCAACCAATGCCTTTCAATATCTCTGCTTCCTGTGTTAGCGATGCTCCTTCGGCAATTCCGGGGTTTCTACCTTCAATTACCAAAATGATAAGTTTGTTATCCTTTGTATAACCCATTGCTGTGCGGGGATGTTTATCATCTATTGCTTTACCGGCAAATTTTAATTCTTCATTATTGGTGATCTTTATTTCACCTTCCTGAATTAAAACAGGGCCACCTCCGACAGCAGTTTTCATTTTCCACTTTGTAAG
>CAYVSH010000226.1:0-2990 GCA_964453625.1 uncultured Chitinophaga sp. | reverse complement strand
ATGCTTTTTGAACAACACTATCCTTTATTCGCTTCTCTGAATATTAATTTTCATTTAGGCGTGGATGGAATTTCCGTGGCCATGATATTACTAACAGCTTTTGTGGTAATAGCCGGAGTACTGGTTTCCTGGAATATAGAGAAGATGACCAAAGAGTTTTATTTCCTTTTACTATTGCTTGGTTTGGGTGCTTATGGCTTTTTCATATCACTTGATCTGTTTATTCTGTTCTTCTTCCTGGAGCTATCCGTAATACCAAAGTATCTGTTGATTGGTATCTGGGGCAGCGGAAGAAAAGAATACAGTGCCAATAAACTTGCATTGATGCTGATGGGTGGTTCTGCATTGATACTGGTTGGAATATTAGGATTATACTTTGTAGCTGGCCGTAGTTTTGATATCATGGAATTATCAAAGGCAACTGTTTCCATTGGCTATCAAAATGTATTGTTCCCTTTGCTATTTGTTGGCTTTGGAGTTTTTACTGCATTATTCCCTTTACATACGTGGGTGCCTGACGGACATTCTTCTGCACCTACTGCGGGTTCCATGTTTCTTGCAGGTATTTCTATGAAGCTGGGCGGCTATGGTTGTTTACGAGTCGCTACTTACTTATTACCCGAAGGAGCAAAAGAATATGCAAACATTATTATCATACTTTCTGCTATTGCTATTTTATACGGAGCCTTTGCCACAATGATGCAAAGAGATCTGAAATATATCAATGCCTATTCTTCTGTCAGCCATGTTGGATTCAGTTTGTTAGGCATTGGTATGCTGACACAAACAGCCATTACCGGTGCATTGATGCAGATGGTATCGCATGGATTGATGACTGCACTCTTCTTCGCTGTGATCGGAATGATATACGACAGAACACATACAAGAATGGTTGGTGAAATGGGTGGGCTCATGAAAAAGCTACCCTTTATTGCTACCATATTTTTTATCGTTGGGCTATGTTCTTTAGGTTTACCGGGATTAAGTGGATTCGTTGCAGAGATGACCATATTCATGGGCTCATGGGAAAATGCAGACATGTTTCATCGCATAGCAACCATTGCTGCAGCGATGTCCATTGTTGTAACAGCTGTATATATTTTAAGAGCTATTGGAAATACAGTGATGGGACCAATAAAAAATGAAAGTTTTTTATCATTGAAAGATGCCGCCTGGAATGAGCGGTTGGCTGCCATTATTTTAGTTGTTGGGATATTAGCAATAGGAATTGCGCCAGGCTGGCTGAATGATCTGTTAAGACCGGCAGCAGAAGAAATTATGAACCGGATCACCGGAAAATAAAACAAGAGGGAATGAATGATTTTTTCATATTGATGAAACAAGAGTTGGTCATTACGGCCATCATCTTCCTGTTGCTGATCATCAAGATCGGCAAGGGCATGAAGAATGAAAAATTGCTTTCATTAGTTCAACTCCTATTGCTGTTGAATTTTGCATCAGGCTTTATTGGCATCAAAGAAGGTTGGCTGTTTGGTGATATGTACCAGACATCTGCGGGCATCGTATTACAAAAGAATATTTTAAACCTTGCTGTTTATCTGATATCACTCCTTTGTACTAGCTGGCTGAAAAAGACAGAACACCTGCCCGAATTTTTCATGCTGATGCTTTCAGCTTTGCTTGGAATGTTCTTTATGATTTCAAGTGGTAATCTATTGATCTTCTATTTATCACTTGAACTGGCTACTATTCCGGTTGCTGCCATGGCCAATTTTGATCTGCATAGAAAAAGCTCTTCCGAAGGTGCCATGAAAATGATCCTTTCTTCCGCATTCTCCTCGGGCATATTATTATTTGGTATTTCATTGATCTATGGAGCCACTGGTACAATCAGTTTTGCAGGTATAACAAACCAGTTAGATGGCTCATCATTACAGATACTTGCTTTTGTTTTTTTAATGGCGGCATTTGCATTCAAACTATCTATTGTTCCTTTTCATTTGTGGACGGCAGATGTGTATGAAGGTTCACCGATCGCCACTACCTCTTTTCTATCAGTTGTATCAAAAGGTGCCATTGCTTTTGTACTGATGACTGCTTTGTACAAAGTATTTGCCCCTATGCAGGATGTCTGGTATTCCATGTTAGTAATACTGGCCATCATCACCATGATTACCGGAAATCTGTTTGCTATCCGGCAGCAAAACATCAAACGGTTCTTGGC
The DNA here is from genome assembly GCA_964453625.1 of uncultured Chitinophaga sp. Lineage (GTDB taxonomy): Bacteria > Bacteroidota > Bacteroidia > Chitinophagales > Chitinophagaceae > JJ008. The sequence goes on along the minus strand of CAYVSH010000226.1, from coordinate 805 downwards.
ATTCTCATCCATTGCACAGGTAGGTTTTATTCTGGTAGGCATGTCCGGCGGAGCTGGAGTTGGATCTACTGCTGTTGTATATTTTGTACTGGTATATTTATTCTCCAACCTGGCAGCATTTGGTGTAGCAGCAATTATTGCAGACAGAACAGGAAAAGAAAATATTGATGACTATAAAGGTTTGTATAAAACCAATCCTTTCTTATGTTGGATACTGGCTTTGTCATTGTTTTCTTTAGCAGGTATTCCTCCAACAGCAGGTTTCTTCGGTAAATTGTTTTTAATAACTGCCGGTGCTGCTAAAGGCAGTTATACTTTTATCATTATAGCCGCATTAAACATGATCATCTCTTTATACTATTATTTACGGATTATTCGGGCAGCATTCATGGATAAAAATGAATCACCGGTTTCACCTATAAAACCGGAGCCTGTAGTAAAACTGGCAATGATCATTTGTGCAATTGCTATTGTATTGCTGGGATTGCTGAGTTGGGTTTATGATTATATACATTCATTAAGCTGAAAACTATGGCACTGAATAAAAATCATGAGTTTGAAGAACTGGACGGTGTAAAATGCGGTATTGTGGAGAAGAATGTAAGTCCTGAACGAGTTGCTTTTTTAAAAGAATTACTTGAGTACAATGGCTATACAGTTGTAACAGTTCCATCACCACCACCAAAAGCAGCACCTGCACCGAAACCAAAAGAAGGAGAAGCATCTGAGCCAACTCCTGAACCAGCTCCGCCACCAGCTACATTCACCGTTGGTGTAACAGATTATACTTTTAATTCCATCAATG
>CAYVSH010000225.1:0-2991 GCA_964453625.1 uncultured Chitinophaga sp. | reverse complement strand
AAATAATTACCTTGGGTTGAAAATTCTTTAATGCTTCCCGGTAATCCTGTTCTTCCATTACCAGTGCAAATTCGCAGGGAGCTAGTTCTTTCTTTATCAGCCGCTGTATAATATCAGCATCTGTGCGGCTGTCTTCAAGTAATAATATTTTTAATGGTTCCTGCATGATTGTTCAAGTTACAAACTGGTTTAATAGAATCCAATACTTTCCTGTTTCTGTAATCACCCTCGAGAAATCATCAAAGTCAACAGGCTTTACAATATAGCTGTTCGCACCATTGGAATAAGCTTTTTCCAGGTCAGATACTTCTTTGGATGAAGTAAGAACCACAACCGGAATATTTTTTGTAAGCTCATCCGTTTTGATCTTTCGTAATACTTCAATCCCATCCACTTTGGGCATTTTGAGATCCAGTAAAATTATTTTAGGCTTACTGTTGGTATTCCTTTTTTCAAACTCTCCTTTTCCAAAGAGAAAATCAATGGCTCTTGCTCCGTCTTTCAGGTGTATGATGCTGCTGGCAATCTTATTCTTTTTCAATGCCCGTATGGCCAGTTCTGCATCACTGGCATTATCTTCTATCAGTAATATTTCAATTTTGGCTTCTTCCATATTTATTATTTATCGGGCAATGTAAAGTAAAAAGTGGCTCCTTTATTTACTTTTCCTTCGGCCCATATTTTTCCACGATGTTTATTAATGATACGGCTTACCATAGCCAGGCCCACCCCGGTGCCTGCAAATTCATCATTGGAATGCAGCCGTTGAAAAACGCCGAATAGTTTTTGTACGTATTGCATGTCAAACCCCACACCATTATCTTTTATTGAATACGTTATCCCGCTATTGTCCTGCTTTGATTTTATTTCTATCAATGGTTTTTCTTTTTTACCCGAATATTTAATGGCATTGGAAACAAGGTTGATCATCACATTTTTCATTAGCGCAGGGTCTGCTTTTACCGGATGCAGCGGATGCAGTTTTATGGCCGCCTTGTGCGTTGTGGTCTGGTTGATCTCGCTGATAGCAGACTCCGCAAGTTTTGTCATGTCAATCACATTCTTTTCTACCTCTTTTCTTCCCAGCCTGGAGAAGGCAAGCAGGTCATCAATAAGCACTCCCATCTTATGTGCATTCTGCTGCACCTCATGTAATAACCGTTTGCCTTCATCATCAAACAGCTCGTTATAATCTTCTTCAATTATTTTAGCATAACCGTTTACGGCCCGCAGCGGTGCCCGCAGGTCATGAGAAACGGAATAGGAAAAGGATTCCATTTCTTCGGTACGTTCCTGTACTCTTTTTTCAAGTTCTTCGTTTAATACCAGCACTTCCTGTTCCGCCTGTTTACGCTGGGTAATATCAGCCCGGATAGCTACATACTGGTAAGGTTTGCCTTCATTGTTCAGAAAAGGAACGATGGTTGTATCCACCCAGTAAATAGTTCCATCCTTCGCTTTATTTTTTAATTCACCTCTCCATATTTTTCCATTTGCGATCGTTTGCCACAGGTTGCGGATGAAAGTTTTTGGATGATAACCGGAGTTGATGATACGGTGATCCTGGCCAATCAATTCCTCCTGGCTGTATTTGGAAATTTTGCAGAAATTATGATTGGCATGTTTGATAATTCCTTTTTGATCCGTAATGGCAACTATCGAAGATTCGTCCAATGCATATTTATAATCGGAAACTTCTTTTAAACTGTTCTCCAGGTTTTCTTCTACCTGTTTCCGGGAAGTGATGTCGGACCGGATGGCCAGGTACTGGTAAGGTTTTCCTTCTTCATTTAAAAAAGGAACAATAGTCGTGTCCACCCAGTAGATCGTTCCGTCTTTTGCTTTATTCTTTAATTCCCCTTTCCAGATTTTCCCATTAGCAATGGTAGTCCATAAATCCCTGATGAATGTTTTAGGATGATGACCAGAGTTGATGATACGATGATCCTGGCCTATCAGTTCTTCACGGCTGTATTTGGAAATTTTGCAGAAATTGTCGTTGGCATATTTGATGATTCCTTTCTGGTCGGTAATAGCCACAATAGACGACTCATCAATAGCATATTTATAATCGGATATCTCTTTTAAACTTTTTTCCAGGTTCTCTTCCACTTCTTTCCGCGAAGTGATGTCGGAGCGGATAGCCAGATACTGGTAGGGCTTTCCATCATCGTCTAAGAAGGGTACAATCGTGGTATCCACCCAATAGATGGTTCCGTCTTTTGCTTTATTCTTAAGTTCACCTTTCCAGATTTTACCCTTGGCAATGGTAACCCATAGATCCCTGATGAATGTTTTGGGATGATGGCCGGAATTGATGATCCGGTGATCCTGGCCAATCAGTTCTTCACGGCTGTATTTTGAGATGGCACAGAAATTATCGTTGGCATGTTTGATGATGCCTTTCTGATCGGTAATGGCAATGATATTGGCTTCATCCAATGCCAGTTTATAGTCTGCAATTTCTCTTACATTCTGTGCAATCTTCTGGTCTATTTCAAGTATCTGCTTGGAAATATCCTTCAGGATTTTTGAAGCACCGACCACCCGTCCGCTACTATCCTGTATCGGGGAAATGGTCAAAGAAACATGGATGGTACTGCCGTCTTTTCTGACTCTTTCTGTTTCCAGATCCTTTATACTTTCTCCGTTAGTTATTTTATTGATGATTTCGGCTTCTTCGTGTTGTAGATGTTCCGGTATCAGTAAACTGATGTGTTTGCCAATTATTTCTGAAGCTTCATATCCCAGTATCTGTGTGGCTGCTTTATTCCAGCTATTAATGATACCGTCGGTTGATTTACTGATTATGGCATCATCGGTTGAATTAACTATAGCCGCCAGTAATGCATTCTCTTTTTCAGTTCCGGTTTGTGCAGTATATTTTTTAGCCGTTATTATAATATTGTTGCTACTTCCGTTTTGAAGGAAAAAAGCGTTTATTAAGACAGCTGTATTTTCTGTTTTCTTGTTGCCTTTAAAGGTTAAGGG
>CAYVSH010000224.1:0-3005 GCA_964453625.1 uncultured Chitinophaga sp. | reverse complement strand
ATCATTAATGCACCGGCCAACTTCGAACCCGATAAAAAGTATCAATACTCCAACACCAATTATTTATTGCTGCGCAGCATACTGGATAAGCAGTTGGGCTATCCGCATTTTCAATATATAAAAGAGCAGGTATTAGATCCGCTAGGTCTGCAACATACTTTCGGTTCCATTCATGATGTAAATATCAACGATGTAATGAGTGGTTACTATGTTGGCTACGATTCCGATCTCAAAACAGACGATGTAGGCTCCATGTTAGCCACTGCAGATGATGTCGCCAGGTTCATAAGAGCATTAAACGAAGGCACTGCATTCACAGATAAAAAGGAACAGGAAATTTACACATCCATTTATAAGTACGGGCACACAGGGCTCATTCCCGGTTACCAGAGCATTGCCAAATTTCACAAAGACATAGATGCCGTCGTTGTTCAATTCACCAACACTGTCAACTTTGATGGATACAATTGGAACATGTCAGAGATCATGTACAACCGTATTGTAAAAATTGTAAGAAGAAGTTTATAAAACTGGATGGAAGGCATGACAGGTAAAGCACATATTCATAAGTTAATCCTGTAACCGTACTTTGATCGTATTCATTTCCCGGATCAGTTGTTTTAGTTCATCTTCTGTCTTCAGGTTCCAATCATTTTTTTTACAAAGCAATTCGATGACTTTTGTATAAGCTGAAAGTTCTTTTAGGATCGCTTTTTTACCCGTGTTTATTTTATACAGCTCGCCGGTATTTACATCGAATAGAAAAATTGCATCAGCATCAATATAGCTACGGGCAGCTGGTGCATTATATACATAGGATTCTGAAATTTTCTTTGCCCGGTATTTCAACAGGTGAAAATTTTTTCCTTCTTCCATCACCTGGTAAAATGTTTTTGGCTCCTGCTGTCCATAGGCTGGGTATCCACTCCGGAATACAAGACCGGTTTCATTGTTATCAGCAGTTGGATAAAAGCGGAACATTTCAATTTCTTCCAGGAAGCTTTGCATCACATCCTCCCTTTTGAAATATATGGTATTGGTAACAAGATCGAACTGGAGTAACAGGCTGTCTGCTATCTTTCCTTTTTTGAACAATACAGAACCTTTGTTCCATTCATCAGCAAGGAATCGCTGACCTGTAATGTCGGTAGCGTTGAATGTAGGAACTATAGCACCATTTATATCGTTGATGGTACCTCTCATCTTCCCGTCAGAGTTGAGCAACTGCGTAGTGGTTTGTGCAGATGCAACCAGTGAAAAAGATATAGCGAAACAGATACATCGGAAATACATGCCCTTTTTTTTAAAATTACAAAAATGCCTTGGGTTTACCGATATATAGTTTGCAAACATTTCTCAAAATTTAAAGTTTGCTTTAGAATGATTTTGTTAGTTGATGAGTGATGTATTTCTTTTGATATCCACAATAGCAGCAAATAATTTATCAAGGTCTTCCTGCTCATTAAATGCATTGATGGAATACCTGATATACTTTTTGTCGCCATGCCGCATTACCGGTATTTGTATCTTATATTTCTCAAAGAAGAGGTCATGTAGTTTTTCTGGTTCAGTTGTTTTTATTTCAGCACTTAGTAATTGCAGAATAAAATTTTCATTAACAGGGGCTAATGGTGAAGCATCTAATAGCTTGTAAAATGTATTTGCATTATCATATACCAGTTTTCTGCATTGTGCTGCCACACTTTCCCAGTTGTGCTTTTTCATAAATTCAATAGCTGTGGGTATGGTTAAAAAAGCGGAGAAGTCACGACTACCGTTCATTTGGTGATAATCAATGAATGTTGAGTCGGAAGGGAACATCGCATCGTATCCCCAGCTAATAACCAAGGGATCAACCAGGTGTTGCAACTCCTTTCTTACATATAAAAAGGAACTTCCCTTTGGTGTCATCATCCATTTATGGCAGGCACCGGTATAGAAATCTGCATTAATTTTTTGTACATCTAAAGGGATATGTCCTGGAGCATGTGCACCATCTACAAAAGTCAGAATTCCTTTTGCTTTGGCTATTGAACATATTTCTTCTACAGGAAAACGTAATGCAGTCGTACTGGTAATATGACTTAGAAAAATAAGTTTTGTTTTGGCAGTAATTCCTTTAAAAAAAAATTCAATAAAATGTTCTTTACTTTCTAGTGGTAATGGAATATGCTGGCGAATATATCTGGCACCAGCTTTTTTGCAATAATAACTCCAGGTTTTATCACATGCCCCGTACTCAAGATCAGTGGTCAATACTTCATCACCTTCCTGCAGCTTGAAACTCTTTGCCACAGCATTTGCAGCATAGGAAGGATTGGTAACATAAACTACATCATTCTTGTGGCAATTGATAAATTGTCCCAACGCTTCCCTCGATTGTTCGAGGTATTTTAAGCCCTTTGATGTTACAAAATAGACGGGTTCCTGTTCCAGCTCAAGCTGAAATTGCTGGTACTTTTCAAATACAGGTTTTGGACAGGCACCGAAAGAACCAAAATTGAGAAAGGTGATATCATCCCGTAGGAGGAATTGTGATTTTAGATTTTGCATAGAACAAAAATAATAAGTAGGAATAAGAACTATCCTGCTTGTGATTCATTATTCTTAATTTTAGTCCTATTAAGAATAATTATTTTTAGCCGAAAATTAAAACCAGGGAATCATGGCAGAACTCAAAACACAAAAAAACAAAGCCAGTGTATCAAAGTTTCTGGCTTCTGTAGAAGATGAGGAAAGAAGAAAGGATGGACAGGCATTATTGAAGATTTTTAAGGAGGTGCTGTCAGAAAAACCTGAAATGTGGGGAACCAGTATGATCGGGTTTGGATCATTTCATTATAAATCAGAACGAAGCAAGCAGGAAGGGGAATGGCCTTTAACAGCTTTTTCTCCTCGAAAGCAAAATCTTACCATTTATATCATGAATGGGGCTGGTAAATATCCTGAGCTATTAAGCAAGCTGGGTAAATATAAAATTAGCGGTGGTTCCTGTGTTTATGTAA
>CAYVSH010000223.1:0-3060 GCA_964453625.1 uncultured Chitinophaga sp. | reverse complement strand
TATAATGTTGATGTATTATGGATTGGTGCAAGAACAACAGTAAATCCTTTCAGTGTACAGGAAGTGGCAGATGCTTTAAGGGGTGTGGATGTTCCGGTTCTAATAAAAAATCCAATCAATCCTGACCTTGAATTATGGAGCGGCGCTGTAGAAAGAATAGCAAGAGCCGGTGTAAAAGAAATAGGATTGATTCATCGTGGTTTTAGTTCTTACGGAAATACAGAATACCGAAATGCACCGATGTGGCACCTTGCTATTGATATGAAATTGAAACATCCTGGAATGTTGCTTGTAAATGATCCCTCGCATATATGTGGGCGAAGAGATATTTTACTGGAAGTGATGCAAAAAGCAATTGACCTTGATTACGACGGACTGATGATAGAAAGTCATATTGATCCGGATAATGCATGGAGCGATGCGAAGCAACAGGTAACTCCTGAAGTGCTGAAGGAAATGCTGGACACAATTATCTGGAGAAAAGAAGATGTGAATTCAGAAGAGTATCATGCAGCATTGGAAAAATTACGTCAGCAGATAAATCATTTGGATGATGAACTGATGCAGGTATTAAGCCAGCGGATGAAGATTGCCGAGCAGATTGGTAAATTCAAAAAGGAAAACAATATTACCATTCTGCAAACCAACCGCTGGAATGAAATTATTGAAAGAGCCTGTGCTACCGGCGAAAAGATCGGGTTGAGCAAAGAGTTCATTACAAAGTATTTTGATGCGGTGCATATGGAAAGTATCAATCATCAGAAGAAGATATTGGATTCATAAGAATATAATTATGGAACGATCTGCATTGCTACTATCATCGTCTCTTGCGTCGAACTCTTGATCTGTAGTAATTCTATTCGGTATTATGTAACAGCAAAATCCATTGCGACTTTGCGTCTTGGCGAGAAAGAAATAAAATATGACAAAGCAAACCTTTAAGTTTTCAAACGCCTCTACTGATTATTACCTGGCTTATGGTATCAGTCACCTGAAAAAGATAACAGATTCAAAAGCTACGGTACTAATTACGGATGAACATGTTTATAATGCTCATACAAAACGATTCAATGGTTGGGATACAATTGTTTTAAAACCTGGCGAAGATTTTAAAATTCAGGCCACAGTTGATGCAGTGATTGAACAACTGATAGAAATGGAAGCCGACCGTAAAACAACATTGGTTGGTGTGGGTGGGGGAGTTGTTACTGATATTACAGGCTATGTGGCATCAGTTTATATGCGGGGACTTCGGTTTGGTTTTATCCCAACATCGCTGCTGGCATTGGTTGATGCTTCTATCGGTGGAAAGAATGGAATTGATGTGGGAGTGTACAAGAATATGGTCGGTGTCATCCGTCAGCCTGCCTTCATTTTGCATGACATGATTTTTCTAAACTCCTTACCACAGGTGGAATGGGAAAATGGTTTTGCAGAGATCATCAAACATGCCTGTATTAAAGATGCAAAGATGTTTGCTGAATTGGAGAAGAACTCATTGAAGACTTACCAGGGAAGACAAAAGTCAATTTGTGAACTGGTACAAAAGAATGCATTGCTTAAAACAAAAGTGGTGCTGAAAGATGAGTTTGAAAAAGGAGAAAGGCGGTTGCTGAACTTTGGTCACACACTGGGTCATGCATTGGAGAATCAGTATGAACTCTCACATGGACAAGCTATCTCTATCGGAATGACCTATGCCTGTCATATCTCTGAAAGGCTGGTTGGTTTTAAGCAAACAGAAAAAGTGGTTAAACTGCTGGAAAAATATAATCTGCCTACTTATGCCGCCTTCAACAAACAAAAAGTATTTGATGTACTGAAGATGGATAAGAAGAGAGAGAAGAAAGAAATGAATTATGTGTTGCTGGAGAAGATTGGGAAAGGAGTGATAAAATCTATTTCATTGAAACAATTGGAAAAAATTATTCAGGAGTTATAAATGAGAGTTACAATACATCCATCAAAATTAAGTGGAATCATAAGAGCTCCAGCTTCCAAAAGTTCAATGCAAAGAGCCTGTGCTGCTGCATTATTGCATAAAGGCGAGACTTCTATTTATAATCCCGGTCATTCAAACGATGATAAAGCTGCTATTGAGATCATAAAAACTTTAGGTGCAAATGTTGAAATCGTTGGTGATATAATGAAGGTTAGTAGTTTTGGTTTTTCACAAGTCCCCCTAACGGGGGGATTTAGGAGGGCTATCAATTGTGGAGAAAGCGGTTTGGGTATAAGGATGTTTACACCGCTTGTTGCATTAGCAGATAAAAAGATTACTATTAATGGCACCGGCAGTTTGCTCTCAAGGCCAATGAATTTCTTTGATCAAATATTGCCGAAGCTGGGGATAAAAGTGAAAACGAATGCTGGAAAATTACCGATAGAAATTCAGGGACCATTGCAGCCGGCGAATATTGAAGTGGATGGTTCTTTAAGTTCGCAATTCTTAACCGGATTATTATTAGCTTATGCTGCCGCCGGTGCAAATGATGTTTCAATAAAAGTGAAGGATCTGAAAAGTAAACCTTATATCGATCTGACGTTGGATGTAATGAGGCAGTTTGGAATGAATGTTCCGGAAAATAAAAATTACGAGGAGTTTGTTTTTAAGAGTGAACCAATTACCCAGTTAACTAATAAACCAATTAACTACACCGTAGAAGGCGACTGGAGCGGTGGCGCCTTTTTATTAGTGGCTGGTGCTATTGCCGGGCCGATAACTGTCCGAGGTTTGGATCTGACTTCCACACAGGCAGATAAAGCAATTGTCGATGCATTGATGGCAGCTAATGCAGGTATTGCTTTCGAGGCAAAAGGAATAAAGATTCATCCGGCAACAATGAAAGGTTTTTATTTTGATGCTACAGATTGCCCTGACCTGTTTCCGCCGCTGGTGGCATTGGCTGCTTATTGTGATGGAGAAACAACCATAAAAGGAGTGAACAGGCTGGCTCATAAGGAAAGTGACAGAGCAATTACTTTGCAACAGGAATTTGGAAAAATGGGAGTTGTTATTGAATTGAATGATGATCTGATGACGGTGTGTGGAGGTAAAAT
>CAYVSH010000222.1:0-3067 GCA_964453625.1 uncultured Chitinophaga sp. | reverse complement strand
TGAATGAAATGATTAAAGATAATTTCTATTTCCAGTTTCTGACCTCTGGCTTCCGACCTCTGTTCAGTCAATCAGGTTATTCTTTACTGCAAAAAATACAAGACCTGCGGTGTTCTTACTGCCGAATCGTTCCATCAACCTGTCTTTAATGGCTTCTACAGTTCTTGGGCTTATTTCCATTTTCTTGGCAATTTCTGCGGCAGTGAACTCCATGCAGATGAAACGCAGTACATCTTTTTCCTTATCGCTTAAGGTGATCTCACTATTGAGGGATGGAACCACTTTTTGCCTTGCATGAGATTTTTTCAGCAGGATACGGTTCACAAAATTATTCAGGTAATATCCTTTTTCATACACTTCCATAATCGCCCGGCGTATTTCATTCGGTTCTGAGTTCTTCAGCAGGTAACCATTGGCACCATTCTCCATCAGGTGGTAAACAAAACGTTCATCTTCATACATGCTTAGTACAAGCACTTTGATCTGTGGAAACTGTTTGCTGATCGTCTTGGTAGCTTCTATTCCATCCTTTCCCGGCATCCTTAGGTCCATTAGTACCACATCCGGTTCGGAATCAGGCAGGCCATTCAATAACTCCTCACCATTTTCGGCTTCCTGTACAAATTTAATATTGGTAAAAGGCCGGAGAGAAAGGATAACGCCTTTGCGGAATATTTTATGATCGTCTGCAATTGCAACCTTGATGTTTCCCATAGTTATCTGATGTGGAGCAAAGTTAAATGTTTACAGGTTAAATGAAGCCCTGTTTACATTACTGAAAGCAGGTGCTTGCATCTCTACACTGAACCAGGTAATTACTGGTATGGCTCATCTGTAGGCAGTTCTACTGTTACCTTATAATATGTTTGGGAAATATCTTTTTCAAAATTGATATTACCTTGTACCAACCTTAAACGGCTGGTGATATTCTTCAAGCCGAGACCTACATTACTTTTATTCAGTTTGTCAAAATCGGCCTGTATGATGCCGCGGCCGTCATGATGTATCCGCAGGTAGAATTTTTCAGCATGTACATTCTGGGTAAGATGTATAAAGCTGGAGTTACTGTGTTTAAGGATATTATTGATCAGTTCCTGCACCACCCGGAAGATGATGAGTTCTTTTTCTTCCTTCAACCTGTCTTTATATTCATGAAAACGGCTGCTGGCATTGATGCTGCCCGAGCCGCTTATTTTCTGAAACAGGTCATTCACGGCAGATTCCAGGCCAAAGTTTTTCAATGTTGGCGGCATCAGGCTATGGCTGATGTTACGAACCAGTTGAATGGTATCATCAATGATCTGTCTGGCCTGGAAAATGGATTGTAATTGGGTGGCCTTATCCTGGTTCACCAAATTTTCATTCAGGTATAATCGGGCGGTAGCCAGCAGCGGTCCGGCATCATCATGCAGGTCGGCAGCCAGGCGTTGTCTTTCTTCTTCCTGTAGCTTGATGGAGGCGTTCAGTAATATCTTTTGCTGTTCCTGTTCCATCTGCTGTATCTTTTTATGAAACCGCAGCACCCGGCGCTGGTGCATGATGAGGAAGATGATCAACCCCACTACTAATATGACCATGCCTACTGTTCCGAGGAACAGCACGGTTGAAACGGATGATTTGGTGGCTTGCAGGAAGAACATAATGGGTTGGTGGTGAATATTTGGATTAAACCATATCTAAATAAGGAACGTTTCTTGATTTTATTTTTCTACTATTGTTATTGCTCCTAGAAAATAACACTATCGCTATAGCGAAAAAAATATTCTTTAGGATATCACCTAAAAATGAGTAATAATAATAGTTTTTGAAATGTGTAACATCCAGATTATTTGCAAGAATATTAAAGAAGAAAGTGAATCCTAAATAAATAAAAACGCCAATAACTAGCCAAAAGGAAGCATTATTATATATATACTCGTTATTTACGTCTTTAAAGTATAGATAGAGAAAGTAAATAATATAAGTGATCAGGAATATTGTTTCTACACCTATAGGGATAGAATCTAATCTTGAAATACTAACATTCGAATAAAATATTATTAAAAAAATTGTAAACACACCACTAAACAAAAGAATTATTCTTTTTAGTCTTTTGTCAAATGTGCTTTGGTAGATTAGAAATGAGAAAGTCAAATATTCGAAAAGGGTATAAAAGAAATAATAATACTTTTTACCAATGAAAGCCCTGCTTTCTACAAAATAGAAGTTTAATACAAAAAAAAGAATTAGATAAATTGAGAGTACCGAAATAATATGCCAATCCTTAATTTTCCTACACAATAATAAGAGGAAAACAAGGGGAAATAAGAAGGAATAATTGAGGATATGTAAAAAAAGCTTTTCTATATTATTGGAATTTAATCCAAATATAGAAAAGCTTTCAGTAAAATTAAAATCACCCAGACTTTAAATTACTCTTCCCAACTTACGATGGCAAGAATTTCTTCTAAAATAACTTGTCTGGAAACCATAACTTTTTTCATAACAGTAACGTTTTTAAAGCCTTATTCGAATTAATTCGCAGAATAAAAATTGTGAATCGGGGTATAAAATGCAATCATGCTTTCATTAAATGGTTACACCTAAAATGGCGTAAAACTCAATGTGGGCAAGGGTTTTAACGATATTGGATGCGATAATTTACCTTGTAAAAGGGGTATTATTACTAAGTGAAATTAGTAATTTTACGGATAAAAAAATAGTAACATTTCTTAGTAAAATGCCTTTTGTTAACAGATGTGGATAATTTTGAGGGTAAAAATTGACCGTTTTCCGGTCTCCTGGAATGCAAATTCTGCTATTTGATCCTTCATAAAAGAGAGAAGGAGGCTGTTGCAGTGACAAACTATCTTTCGCTAAAAGCTACAGCTAACAAGAAAAAAGTTGATTGATATTGGATTCCGCTTCGGGTTTCATTGGTATTGAAAATTGCTTTTCAGGACGGTTTCAAGGGCATTGGACCGTTGAGGGGCTCGATCCTCCTTCAATCAACTTGCATCAAAAGTATATCCACATCCCGGTGTGTACAAGAGCAAAATTTCCTGTTTTAAATCTTTCGGTATTTACT
>CAYVSH010000221.1:0-3182 GCA_964453625.1 uncultured Chitinophaga sp. | reverse complement strand
CAAAGCAATTGATGGGGTTGTTCTATCAGTTCTAAGATTTCACCAAGTGGCTCATCATTCTTAATAATCGTATAACCCAATAAATTCGCAGGAACATTTTTCGCTGCATATTTTTTAAAATCAGATTCAGGGAACCACACCTTTTTTTGTGTAAGCTTAATAGCAGCTTCCCTTGTATTTATTCCTTCAAGCTTGATATAAAGTTCTTCTTCATTCTTGATTTTTGTTGATTCAATAAACCAGGGAAGAAAAGCTCCTTTTTTTTCTTCGATAAAAATTGCCTTCAATCCTTTTAAGGAAGTCTTTTTTCCCAGTTCATGTTTTAGTAGTAGCTCACCTGCCAAACCATGAACAGCTACTATTTTACCTATATTAAAGTATTCAGCCATTAATTTAATTGTCAAAATTATTCCTGTGAAAATGAAATCCAATAAAAAATCCCGGCTATAAAACCGGGATTCATGAACTTTCAGGATGTGGACTTGTACCGATTAAATCAGTAATATTTATCCTTCACTGCCCGCATCATCTTTAGCTTCAGTCCTTGGCTCTGGTCTGCGACCCGGCATCGGACGTCTTGCTCTTCTGTTGCGATGGGCATCTTCCTGGCGTTTTTTGATCTGTGCTTCATGTTCTGCACTCCACTTGGTGAACTTTTCCATAGCGGTAGCATCATCAAACAGGCCTAAGCTCACACCACGGAGCAAATGCTTCAGGTATAATACACCTTTGAAGCTGAGGATACGGCGAACAGTGTCAGTTGGTGTAGCACCTTTGTTCAGCCATTCCAATGCTTTCTGACGGTCAAGCTGAATAGTAGCAGGAACGGTCAGTGGATTGTAAGTACCTAATTTCTGGATGAATTTGCCATCACGGGGTGCCCGGGAGTCGGCAATAACGATGAAGTAAAAGGGTCTTTTCTTTGACCCGTGTCTTTGAAGACGGATTTTTGCTGACATAAATAGAAATTTAACAGCGTTAACAATAATTGTTTAGCCCGGTTGAAACCGGACGGCAAATATAGGATTGAACAGGGAGATTACAAAGGGAAACTATGATTGAAACTTAAGTAAAGGGTTAGAAATCAGAATTCCGACCTCTTACTTCAAATTTATCTTTTCATTCCCGGCATCATTCTGCCTAAAGCACCCATTTTATTCATATTCTTCATCATTCCCCTCATTTGTTCAAACTGCTTCATAAAGTTGTTCACTTCCTGGATGTCTTTACCGGAACCTTTTGCAATACGTTTTTTGCGGTTACCATCAATCAGGTCAGGATCAGCCCTCTCAGCAGGTGTCATTGAATTGATCATAGCTTCAATTCCTTTGAACGAATCATCATTGATGTCAATATCTTTTATTTTACTGCCTAGTCCCGGTATCATACCCAGCATGTCTTTCATGTTTCCCATTTTTTTGATGGCTTCCAGTTGTGTCTTGAAATCTGCAAAATCAAATTTATTCTTCCGGATCTTGGCTTCTAATTTTTTTGCTTCCGCTTCATCAAATTGTTCCTGGGCTTTTTCTACCAAACTGGTAATATCACCCATGCCAAGAATACGTTGTGCCATCCTTTCAGGATAGAACACATCCAGTGTATCCATTTTTTCTCCTGCACTGGTAAACTTGATGGGTTTATTAACAGTGTATTTAATTGATATCGCTGCACCACCTCTGGTATCACCATCCAGTTTGGTCAGTACAACACCGGTAAAATCCAGTCTTTCATTAAATGCTTTGGCTGTGTTAACAGCATCCTGGCCCGTCATGCTATCCACCACAAACAAAATTTCCTGTGGGCTAACAGCATTTTTGATATTGGCCACTTCGGTCATCATCACTTCATCTACAGCCAGGCGGCCGGCCGTATCGATGATGAGCACATTCTTGTTTTTGCTTCTTGCTTCTTTAATTGCATTCTTAGCTATATCAACAGCATTTTTATTTTCTTCTTCGATATGTACATCTACGCCGATCTGCTCACCTAAAACCCTTAACTGCTCCATCGCTGCAGGACGATATATGTCTGCAGCAACCAGCATTGGAGATAGGCCTTTCTTAGTCTTCAGGTAATTGGCAAGTTTTCCGCTGAAAGTTGTTTTACCCGAGCCTTGTAATCCGGCGATTAAAATAATGGCAGGGTTTCCTTTGGCATTAAAGACAGCTTCCTGTCCGCCCATCAGTTCTGTCAATTGATCTTTTACGATCTTGGTCATCAACTGACCCGGGGAAATGGAATTGATCACCTTTTCACCAACGGCAAGGTCTTTTACCTTGTCAGTAAACTCTTTGGCAATTTTATAATTCACATCCGCATCCACCAGGGCACGGCGGATCTCTTTTACGGTGGTAGCAATATTCAGTTCGGTGATCCTTGCCTGGCCTTTGAGGTTCTTAAAGGCACTTTCTAATTTTTCCTGTAAACTATTGAACATGATTCACTTTATTTTTCTGTTTCTCACAAATGAAAAAGTGAACATCAAATGTTCACTTTTTAAAGAATTGCAAAGATAAAAATGTAAAAGTTTATGTCAGTTATTTCTTTTTAAGTTTTGAAATTAAGAACCAAGATACGTTCTGAGCAGCTGGCAACGATTCGAAGCTTTTAATTTAGTAATGGCTTTGTCTTTAATCTGCCTTACTCTTTCCCTGGTCAGGCTGAATCGTTCACCAATATCCTCCAGGCTCATTGGGTGGTCAACACCAATTCCGAAGAAATAACAAATAACTTCTTTTTGTCTTTCAGTAAGTGTTTTCAGGCTTCGGTCAATTTCCGTCTTTAAGGATTCGGTATGTATAAGTTCGCCATCAGTTTTTTCGGCGTTTTCATTTTCCAATACATCGATCAGGGTGCTTTCTTCTCCGTCAGATAATGGTGAATCCATGCTTACGTGGCGAGAATTGATACTTAGCGTTGCTTTTACCTCATCAATATCCATTTCAAGCACTTCAGCCAATTCTTCAGCGGTCGGTTCCCTCTCAAACTGTTGTTCTAATAAGGAAAAGGCCTTTTGAATACGATTGGTTAATCCAACTTTATTCAATGGTAACCGGACAATTCTGGATTGTTCTGCCAGTGATTGAAGAATGCTCTGGCGTATCCACCATACTGCATAGGAGATAAACTTAAAACCCCTAGTTTCATCAAAGCGTTGAGCGGCTTTGATAAGACCTAGATTA
>CAYVSH010000220.1:0-3298 GCA_964453625.1 uncultured Chitinophaga sp. | reverse complement strand
TTCGGATGCGACCGGGAAATTTTCCGACCGTTCGGTTGGCGCAACTGGCGATGCTGGTTCATAACTCGGCTCATCTTTTTTCTAAAATAAAAGAAGCCTCTTCTGTAAAAGATGTTAAAGCCTGGCTGGATGTAACAGCAAACGATTACTGGCATTATCATTACAAGTTTGATGAAGAATCACCATACAGGAAAAAGAAACTGGGAGCCACCATGATTGATAATATCATCATTAATACCGTTTGCCCGGTACTGTTCGCCTATGGCAATTATCATAATGAGAATAAATACAAAGACAAAGCCCTGAACTGGCTGGAACAAACCTCAGCTGAGAAAAATAATATTACCAAAGGGTTTCAACTGTTAGGCATTGAAAACAAAACAGCTTTCGATTCTCAATCATTGATCGAGTTGAAGAATGAATATTGCATTAAGAAAAGATGTTTAGAGTGTGGGATAGGGAATGCGATATTGAAAGATTAACTCCAACTCCCCCAATCCACTTTCACCTCAATATCCGGATGAATACTTAACTGCACCGGGCAGGTATTACCTGTATTTTTCAGAATTGTTATGGTCTTTTCATCAATATCTTTCAATGAATCAGGTATATGAAATGTTAATTCTATACCACCAACCCGGCGGGGATCAGACTTCATTATTTTCAATACTTCAATCTTTACATCGTTCAGGTCAAATCCCATTGTCCGGGCTTTGATACCCATCACTGTTATCATGCAGGTAGCAAGGCTGTTGGCCATCAAGTCGGTGGGAGAAAACCTTTCACCTTTTCCATTGTTATCAACCGGGGCATCTGTTTCAAAAGAAGAGCCGCTTTGCAGGTGGGTACAGGTTGTCCGCAGGTCGCCATTATAAACTACAGTAGAGGTCATTATCAATAATTTGCCCTAAATTTACGTTTAAGTGTAATCAAAAAGTATCTCCGTGAAGAAACTCAGCATCACATTAATTTTTGTATCCTTTATATTGGTAGTCGTTGCACAGGATTCAACCGATAATAAAACTCCAAAAGAAGATAAGAAAGAAGCCCGGCGTCAAAAGATAAACACATTGATACGCCAGGCTGAAGAAGGAGTATTGGTCTATCGAAAGCAAAGTATTTTCGGTATCCAGGGTAGAACCAATGGTTATGGCGGTTTTTATGAACTGGGCATCATGAAGACAAACCGCAAGACTAATGTTTTCCGGCTGGATATTACAGAGATCAAACACCAGAAAGAAGAAAAACTTTCAAATGGAGGTAACATTTTTGGCAACCCATTTTTCTATGGGAAGATCAATAATTTTTACCAGGCAACTTTAGGCTTTGGTCAGCAACTTATACTGGGTCAAAAAGGCAATAAAAACGGTGTAGCTGTAACTGCAATCTATAACGGGGGTCTTGCACTTGGTTTATTAAAACCATACTATGTTGAAGTAGTAGATCCTGCAGATAACATGGCCAAAGTAATTAAATACACACCTGAAGACAGTGCTTTGTTTTTGGGGCCAACAATCATTGGCGGTGGCGGATTTGGAAAAGGTTGGAGTGAATTGTCAATGAAACCCGGTGCTTTTGTTAAAACTGCCTTGCGATTTGACTATGGACGTTTCAATGAAGTTGTTTCCGGAATTGAAGTTGGGATCAGTGCCGAATTTTACGGTTCCAAAATTCAAATATTGGCCAATCAAAAAGACAGAAATCTTTTCTTCCAGGGCTATATTGCCATCCTGTTTGGACGGCGTAAGTAATGAACGTATTTTTGCCCGATGACTGAACTTCCGGTAGTTGCAGCGATTGATAATACAAGAGTAAAAAAGCCTGATTGGCTCAGGGTTAAACTTCCCATTGGCGAAAGCTACAAACATGTTCGTGGCCTTGTAGATACGCATAAACTCCATACAATTTGCGAAAGTGGTAACTGTCCCAATATGGGGGAGTGCTGGGGTGCCGGCACAGCTACTTTTATGATACTAGGCAATACCTGTACAAGAAGTTGCGGATTTTGTGCCGTGGCAACAGGAAGACCGGAAGAAGTGGATTGGGATGAACCGCAGAGAGTGGCTGAAGCGATTCACTTAATGAAGGTAAAACATGCTGTTATTACTTCTGTTGACCGGGATGAATTGAAAGATGGCGGTTCAACTATCTGGAACAATACGATACGGGCAGTAAAATCATTAAACCCCGACACAACATTAGAAACCCTGATCCCAGATTTCAAAGGAAAGAAAGAAGATATTCAAAGGGTGATAGATGCTGCACCCGAAGTAGTGAGCCATAATATTGAAACAACAGAACGATTGACAAAGCAGGTGCGGATACAGGCCAAATACTGGCGCAGTATGGAAGTGATCCGTACACTGAAAGAAGGCGGTATGCGAACCAAAAGCGGTATCATGCTTGGTCTGGGGGAAGAAAAAGAAGAAGTGATTCAAACATTAAAAGACCTGCATGCAAACGGATGTGATGTAGTTACGATCGGTCAATATCTTCAGCCTACTAAGAAGCATTTACCGGTTCATCGGTTTGTTCATCCCGATGAATTTGCAGAATATAAAGAGATAGGATATTCTCTTGGACTTGATTATGTGGAAAGCGGACCGTTAGTTCGGTCTTCTTATCATAGTGAAAGGCATGTGATCCCAGGATTGGGAAGGAAAATGTGGCTGACAGAAAGAGAGTCAATAGTCAATAGTAAATAGTCAAATATTTGCGGATGCAAAAGAACCTCCGGATTTTTTTAATTGTTTTCATTACAATATTTTATTTCTCTATTTCTTTATCTGCTCAGTTAAAATGGGAGAATGTTGATGCTGAATTTCAGCCGTTGCCTTCATCTGTTCATGTTTACAAAACAACAAGTATGCTGGATGGTAAGTCCAATATTGCTTACTATGTGGAAGCTGATCTGAAGGACAGGAAACTCGATTTTACGGTTGACACTACTTACCGGCGAAGATTATCCCCTTCAAAATTTTATGAGAAGAATGATAAGCCTCTTTTGGTGGTAAATACAACTTTCTTTTCATTTGAAACGAATCAGAATTTGAATGTAGTTATAAAGGATAAAAAACTGGTTGGCTATAATATTCATACCGTAAATGGCAGGGGGAAAGACACATTAACCTATCGTCATCCATTTGGCAGTGCTATTGGTATTTCAAAAAAAAGAGTAGCTGACGTAGCATGGTTATTTGCTGATACAAGTTATAAAAGTGCTTATGGAATGCAATGGCCTTTTGGAGTTTTAAAAGATTCAACAAAGTATCATGATTTACCATTTTATGTAAAGCAA
>CAYVSH010000219.1:0-3352 GCA_964453625.1 uncultured Chitinophaga sp. | reverse complement strand
AATACTTTTTTAAGACTCTGCAAAATACTTATGGAAATACGGAATTGTTTCAATGCCCTTATAATAATTTTCAATATTATATTTTTCATTCGGGCTGTGCAGGTTATCATTATCTAAACCCATTCCCATGAAAACAATTTTTACTCCAAGTTCTTTTTCAAGGATGGTGCAAATAGGGATACTGCCTCCACCTCTTACCGGAATCGGTTCTTTACCGAATGTTTCTTTTACGGCTTTCGAAGCTGCCTGGTATCCTTTGCTGTCTATTGGTGTTAAATAAGGTTCGCCGCCATGATGAAGTTCAGCAGATACTTCTACACTTGCAGGTGCAATGGATTTAAAATACTTTAATAATATTTCAGTGATCTTTTCTGAGGTTTGATTGGGGACTAGTCTTGCCGAAATCTTTGCATAGGCTTTTGATGGCAAAACAGTTTTTGCACCTTCGCCGGTATAACCACCCCAGATACCATTTAATTCCAATGTAGGTCTGATACCGGTTCTTTCATACGTAGTGTATCCTTTTTCGCCCCATAGTTCTTTCACACCAAGTTCATCTTTATATTCCTTTTCATCAAAAGGAGCTTTATTTAATAAGGATCTTTCTTCTGGGGTTGCTTCCAGCACATCATCATAAAAACCAGGTATAGTAATATGGTTATTTTCATCATGGCAACTGGCAATCATTTTCGCAAGAATAGTGATTGGGTTGGCAACAGCACCTCCATATGTACCGCTGTGAAGATCTCTGTTTGCACCTGTTACTTCCACTTGTATATAACTCAATCCTCTCATTCCTACATCAAGTGATGGTGTTTCCATGCTTAATAAAGAACTGTCACTGATTAAAATTACATCACATTTCAAGAGTTCCTTATTTGCCGCAACAAATTTTCCTAAATTAGGAGAGCCCACTTCTTCTTCCCCTTCAATCAGGAATTTAATATTTGTTGTCATTGTATTGGTTGCAGTCAAAATTTCCAAAGCTTTAACATGCATGTAAAACTGCCCTTTGTCGTCAGCACTTCCTCTGGCAAACACTTTTCCATCTTTTATAACCGGTTCGAATGGTCCGCTATGCCACAGTTCCAATGGTTCAGGAGGCTGTACATCATAATGGCCATAGACAAGTACAGTTGGTTTTGACGGATCAATAATCTTTTCTCCATAAACTACAGGATGCCCGGCTGTTGACATTACTTCGGCTTTATCGCAACCAGCTGCCAGCAAACTTTTTTGTACGGCTTCAGCACATTTTTGCATATCAGCTTTGTGTTCACTTTTTGCACTAACAGAAGGAATGCGAAGGAGATCAAGCATTTCATTTAGAAAACGATCTTTATTTTTTTCCTGGTAATCTTTCCAAACTTGTGACATGGTATTATTATTAATTAAGTGATTTTATTTTTCAATTGGATTGCTAAGATAAGAACTAACAGTTTATTCCTCTTCTGAAGACTTAGGCTTTGAAACTACTGCTTTGGTAACGAGTTTATTTCCGTAACGTTCTTTAATATCATCAACCGCTTTATATAAGTTCAGCTTGTCCACATTATTTTCAAATAAACTCATTTGCATGGTAAAAGGAATGAACTGGCTGAACCGGACACCCAATAAACGGACTGGCCTTCCTTTCTGCCACGATTTATTAAAAAGGTCTTTTACTTTGGCAATAAGAACATCATCCAATGCTGTGTAATCAACTGTTTCCTGCCGGGAAGTGGTTTCAAAATCTGAGTAACGGATCTTTACTGTAATGCACCCGGTCAGCTTTTCATCTTCCCTTAACCCTTGTGCAGTTTTTTCGGTCAGTCTTACTAATTCTTTATGCAAAAAGTCAATATCGGTGTAATCCTTTTCAAAAGTATTTTCATGGCTCATACTTTTTTGCTCCCAATCAGTTGCTATTTCTGTGCTACCGATACCTTGTGATTTATTCCATAGCGATTGTCCCCATTTACCAACATAGCGTTCCAGTAGTTCAATGGGTGTTTTAGCTATATCTTCTATGGTATAGATGCCAAAACTTTTCAGCGTTTGTTCTGTTTGTTTGCCAACACCATTTATTTTTTCTATTCCTAGTGGCCAAAGAAAATCTTTTTCTTTTCCATGTGGAATTTCCAAAAATCCATTTGGTTTTGCTTCATTGGTTGCCATTTTACTTATAAACCTGGCAGATGATAAACCGCAGGAAATAGGAAGGCCGGTTTCTTTTCTTATTGTCTCTCTTAATTCTTTTGCGTATTGGCTCACACCAAAAAATTTATCCATACCGGATAAGTCTATATAAAATTCATCAATAGAAGCTTTTTCAAATAAAGGAACTTTGGATGCAATAATCTCTGTTACCCACCTGGAGTATTTACTATATTGATCCCTGCTGGAATTGGTAACAATTGCATGCGGACAAAGTTGCAGGGCTTTCTTCATCGGCATGGCGGAATGTATGCCGAATTTCCTTGCTTCATAACTACAAGCTGCTACAACTCCTCTTTCATAACCACCAACTAACACAGGCTTGCCTTTTAGTGTTGGATTGTTGATTATCTCCACTGACACAAAAAATGAGTCGAGGTCGAAATGAGCAATATGTCGTAATTTGTTTTCAGACATTACTAACCAAAGTTACCTTTTACTATATGAATCTGGATTGGTTAAAAACCGGGATCGGACCCTTAAAAGATGTGTTGAGCTATTTAAACAAAGAAGGAAAGACCAATGATATTATCAAGAAACAACTTATCAGGGAATTGAGAAATAACTTGAATATTTTTCATAATGCTTTTTTAAATGAAGTTTCGGCAGATGTAATGGTTGATATGCTTTCGAACGAGGCTATTAAAAAAGCAATGGGAGAAAATTTTAAATTCAAGAAGTTAAAAACCGGAAGCATTGAGCCATATCATGTCCATAACGACCGGAATAAGAAATACATTGGCTGGGATGCAGAAAAACTGGTAGAAAAAATTGATGAGAAGATCGAGGAGTTGAAGAATATTAAGAAAATGAATGGCGGAAATCTCAAAAATGTAAAAAATAATATCTCGCTGATGTTGAGTAATCTTTATTACCGGATGAAATTGCTGGCTGATTTTATTAAAGGGCCTAAGTAATGCCAGTGATAAATGAGTGAAATGATCAACGCAGTTAGAGGTAAAGCAAATTCTTTATTGTAGATAAATATCTAAAAGTCCATCTGGTAATTCAACCAAAACTTCTTTTTTCTTATGATCTACTTTCTTAAGTGATTCTTCATGCAAAGGGATCAGCACTTCTTTTCCTTTTATTTCCAACCGGCAAAGCAATTGATGGGGTTGTTCTATCAGTTCTAAGATTTCACCAAGTGGCTCAT
>CAYVSH010000218.1:0-3356 GCA_964453625.1 uncultured Chitinophaga sp. | reverse complement strand
TCAACTCAAAACTATACTCCCATGTCATAACAAAACTATTAAAATCATAGCCGAATTTTTCAACTATATCATTTTGTAGAAGGTACTCTTGTAATATTTGGATTCGGTGGCAGCATTGTCAACCTGCTTCATGCAGATGCACATACACATTATTCAGCAGCATTATTAGTTGTTGTTTTCTTTGTACTGATCATTATTTTCTGGTATGCCAGGGTTTTTGCCTTGAAAGCACAGGACAGGGCTATCCGTGCTGAAGAAAACTTCCGACATTTTATTCTTACCGGCAAACCATTAGACAAACAATTGCGGATGAGCCAAATTATTGGTTTAAGGTTTGCAAGTGATGAAGAGTTTCCGGGATTGGCGAAAAAGGCTGTTGATGAAAATATGGATCAAAAGCAAATCAAGCAAGCAGTTCAAAACTGGAAAGCCGATCACAACAGGGTTTAAAGTCCAAACTGATTCAGGAAAGGTATATTCATGTTTATCAGCCATGGCGATGCAATGGCTGTGATCCATACCAGGAGAATCAATATTTTTCCTGCAATAGACATGTCCTGTATCAGGTGCCGATGTAAGAGACTTTGCACCATGGTCATTACCCGTTCTTCTTTTTGATGGTATTCAAAAGGCGGTGCTGGCTCCATATCTTTAAACCATGGATGATATTCAATCAGAATGTTGCGTATTTTCCAGTAGTCTTCATCCGGCAGGTCATCATATTCAAGATCTGTATTAATACCTTCCTCTTCGACTTTCTTTTCAATAAAAGTTATTTTCTTATCGCCAGACATTCTTAGCAGCATCATGGCGGGGAAAATGAGCAATACATAAAATTTAATTGTAAAAGCAATCCATATAAGTATTCCGATGGATAAATAGATAAAGAACTTGCTCCAAAAACTTTCTTCATCAAGAAAAACACGGTTGAGCAACTGGCCACCATCTAATGGATAGATAGGAAATAAATTGATCAGGTTCAGAATAATAAACAAGGCTGCGACCTTTGAAAGTGAAATCCCCTGTATAAAATAGCCGGTGCTGTTTTGATCAAGTAAATAGAGAACTATACCAATAATTATTCCCGGTAAAGGGCCTGCTAATAGAATAACAGCAGATTGTGTTTGTGATACTTCTCTTTTTGTTCCGGAAACATATGCCCCCAATAAAGGAATAAAGAAAATCCCAAGATCGCCATACCTGAAATACTTCATGGCAAAAAAATGCCCGAGTTCATGTATCATTACAATGCCTGTAATGAGCAACAGGATTTCCCATTGCTTGAAAATATAATAACCCAATGCAAGATATAAGGCAAGGCTGATGATGGATTTCATCCAGACATTGGTCGGTTGATCCGGTTTCTGATATTTAGATGGATAAACAATTGCAGTGGTGATTGATTCATCCGGCGCAGTATTATTCTCTTCTGATCTTTCTTCAAAATTATCCATCAGTCAAAATTAGTTAAAATAGGGTTGAAGCTTTTCAAACAATTGCACAGGCATTGTGGTTCGTTTCATTCCATTCGCTTCCATAAAGTATAAAATGATCTTGCCGGTAACGAGCAATTCATTTACCTCATTATACACTTCATGATGGAATTCTATCTTATGATGAACAGGTAGCTCTTTCAATATTGTTTTAACCGTCAGCAGGTCATCATATTTTGCCGGACGGAGATAACGGCAGTGAATATCAATGACCGGCATAATAACTCCCATTTTTTCCATATCAGCATAAGTAAAACCCAATTGCCGGATAGATTCAGCCCTTGCAGTTTCAAAATAAGGGAAATAGTTGCTGTGGTAAACGACACCCATCTGATCTACTTCAGAATAGCGAACTCTTACTTTTGTTTCAGTACTATACATTCTTCTTATCTAATATTTATTTACCGATCAGCCTGTCAGTACTAATTTTTCCCGGTCCTGCTAACAAAATGATCAGGTAGCCGGCAAGGAAAAGTGCAGCTTTCTCACCTTCTCCGAATACCTGCCCGTTGTGTGATATGAATAAGGCAACAGCCATTGTAATGATCAATGGAATACTGGCCAGTCTTGTAAGTAATCCAAGTACTATTAGTGCTGCACAAAAAAATTCGGCAAAGATGACCAGCGACATGGATAAGGGGCTGCCGATATGGAATGGGTCGCTGAATGTCGACGACTTGGTTGCAAAGTTTATAAGCTTTTTATAACCATGTGGTATCATCAGGCCACCAACAGCAATTCTTAAAAGAAACAACGCTAAAGAAATGGACCGGTCAGAATACTTTGTGCTGAATATTTTTTTCATGGGTATTTATTTTAGATGTGCAATATTAAGTAAAAGCAAACAGTATAGTAACAATGTCATTTGATTTACGAATTTGATGCCTGAAAGACAAGGAAATGTTAAACCATTCTCAACATGCCATTTATCCACATATGTTTGGAATGATGTTTGGATTCACCTGAAATAATTTGAATATTCGCAACGTTTACTTAATCATCCCAAACAATTTTTCGGGACCACGGTTTAAAGGACAAATTCAATGAAGAATCTCAGCTTACTGATACTTTGCATTTTAATTGGCAGTTCCGTTTTCTCACAGCAAACCCGATTCTATACAGATTCCGACGAAAAATTCAAGGAAGCCAAAGAGTATTTCCAAAAGGAACAATACAGCCTTGCTTATCCCTTGCTGAAGGAGTTACGACAGGATATTAGGGAAACAAATAAGGCAAACCAGCCAATAATGGTACAGGAAATAAACTATTATGCCATTGCCTGTGGTCTAAAGCAAAATGAAGGAAGATCAGAAGATGAAGCAAAAGAATACATAGAAATAGAAAAAAACACTGCAAGGGTGCAGATGATGAATTTTCATCTTGGTGAATATTATTTCCGTACTGAAAAATTTGCAGAGGCCATTAACCAGTATGAGCAGGCCAATATTGCAAACCTCAGCAACAGGGAAATAGCTGACATGAGTTTTCACCAGGCATATGCTTATTTCAATCTGCAGAATTTTGCTAAAGCAAAACCTCTTTTCAATAGTATTCGTAACGATAAGAAAGATCCCAACTATAAAGATGCCAATTATTATTATGGTTTTTTAGCATTCAGGGATAAGCAGTATAGTGAGGCCCTTGAAAGTTTTAAAATAGTTGAGAATGAAAAGAACTACAACACAGTTGTGCCTTATTATATTGCCCAGATATATTATATACAGGGAAAAAAAGATGAGGCGATTACTTACATACAGAACAAACTTCAGTCAGGTTCCAGTTCGCAATATTATGACCTGGAATTAAAGCAACTGATCGGTCATGCCTATTTTGAAAAAAAGGAATATACCAAAGCCTTACCTT
>CAYVSH010000217.1:0-3434 GCA_964453625.1 uncultured Chitinophaga sp. | reverse complement strand
TCGAAGTCCTGCACCTTTAAGATTAGGATAAGATACCATGCCTGAAGTTGTACTTGTAGTTGCGATTGAATTTATCGGAGATTGGCCACTCAGATCAGATGAGTAAAGCAATATTACTAATAAGAAGACAGGCAAAAACCTGTAAACGGAAGGGTACATTTGTTTTAATTAGGGTTGGATAAATACGTAGTAAATGTAATACCCGGACGTATTTTATGCAAGTATTTTTGCATATAAATTGAAATAGCAAATAGCCGGTATAGTGTTTTTACGAGTTTGTGTTTATAACATCTTGAATTCTTGCATTTATCTTTCGGCTTTTTGATGATATCTGATTCTTGATAAGGAAAAAGTACGATCTCATTACAACTACAAAAATTAAGGCGCATAAAAAAGGGCATCATCAGATGCCCTTCAAAAATGATTGCCTTAATTATTAACTAAGGTGTTTTGCTAAATGCTTAGCCATATCAAACATAGATACCTGTGATTTGCCACCGAAAACAGCTTTCAGTTTAGCATCAGCATTGATCATACGTCTGTTCTTTGCATCCTGCAGTTTGTTTGCTTTAATGTAAACCCAGATCTTTTTAACCACTTCTGTACGTGGTATTGCTTTTGTTCCTACCACTGCTCCCAGTGCAGCACTTGGAGTCAATGCTTTCATAAAGGCAGCATTAGGTTTACGGGCAGATTTCTTTTTAGCTGCTTTTTTCTTTGGAGCTGCTTTCTTCTTTGCTGCTTTTTTAGGAGCCGCTTTTTTTGCTGCTGGTTTCTTAGCAGCTTTCTTGGCTGGTTTTTTCTTTGTTGCCATGATGTTGTAGATTTAGAATTTTAATGAGTATTTGTATTAACAGAGTCAAATATATATTAATTCCATTGGGAAAATGATGATTATAATAAAAAAGATATTCCCATTTTTTCTTCTTTTCATAGGGAAAACTGTGATTTGCCAGAAAGCGACCAACTATAAAGTGATCGCTTATTACACTGGAAATGGTGAAACCATACGGCAATACCCGGTTCATAAACTTACACATATCATCTATAGTTTTCTCCGATTACAGGGTGACACTCTTGGTTTTCACAATGAAAAACAACAAAAGACCGTTGAGGAACTGGTAGCATTAAAGAAACAATATCTCAACCTGAAAATCATGGTTTCCATCGGGGGATGGGGTGGCTGTGCTCCCTGTTCGGAGCTTTTCTCCTCTGAAAAACACCGGAATACCTTTGCAAGAACTACTGTTTCCCTCTTTGAAAAATATGGAATAGATGGTCTTGATCTTGACTGGGAATACCCGGCCATCGAAGGGTATCCCGGACACCGCTATGACAGTGCTGATAAAAATAATTTTACTGCGTTGGTAAAAGCTTTACGAAAGGAAATGGGCAATAAATATCTTCTCACATTTGCTGCCGGAGGTTTTATTCATTACCTGGAAAATTCTATTGACTGGAATGCGGTCATGCCAGCAGTAGATTTTGTAAACCTGATGACCTATGATCTTGTAGGTGGTTACAGCACGGTTACAGGTCATCATACTCCATTGAGAGATTACCGCCCGGAACAGGAATCCACTCAAAAATGTGTGAACTGGTTATTGGATAATAAAGTTTCTCCTTCCAAACTAATAATCGGTGCTGCGTTCTATGCAAGAATCTGGGAGCATGTGGCTGATACAAACAGAGGTTTATATCAATCCGGAAAATTCAAACAAGGTGTTGCCTATAAAAACTTCACAACCTATTTCAGCGATAGTTCAGGATATCATTACTATTGGGATAAGAAAGCAAAAGCTCCGTATCAGTACAACCGTACAAAAAAACTGTTTGCCACTTTTGATGATAATAGATCAATAAAAGCAAAAACAGGATTCATCAACAGAAAAAAGCTGGGTGGTATTATGTTCTGGGAATTATCTGAAGATAAAAATACAGATGGCCTGGTGGATGTTATGTACAATAGATTACATCGATAAACCGTTTTAGGATTAAACCAACTTCATCCAATACCGTCTGATAGCTATTCTAAATCTTTATATGAATAAATCAATCTGTTTACCTCTTCTCGTCTCCATTATATTATTTGCCAGCTGCCAGAAGGATAATTCAAGTGACCCGGTGATACCACCGCCGTCACCCACTATGTATTTTCCTCCTGTATCAGTTACTGAATGGCAAACTACGAGTACGGCATCATTAGGATGGTCTGATACTCAGCTGAACGATCTCTATAACTATCTTCAGTTAAAAAACACCAAAGCGTTTCTCATTCTGAAGAATGGAAAGATCGTTGTAGAAAAGTATTTCGGAACCTTCACGGTTGACAGCAACTGGTACTGGGCATCGGCCGGAAAAACAATGACAGCGATGTTAGTTGGTATTGCACAACAGGAAGGATTGCTGAACATTAATAATAGGACCTCTCAATATCTTGGTACCGGATGGACCTCATTGCCATTGGCAAAAGAAAACCTTATCACAGTCAAGCATCAGCTAACCATGACTACCGGCTTAGACGATGCTGTAACTCCCGATAATGACTGTACACTCCCGGGTTGTCTTCAATATAAAGCGGATGCAGGAACGAGATGGGCTTATCACAATGCACCTTATACAATTTTGGATAAAGTGGTAGAGAATGCAAGCGGACAGAGTTATAATGCCTATTTCCAGGCAAAGATCAGGGACCGAATCGGCATGAATGGTTTATGGATACGTACAGGCTCATACAACAATGTTTATTACAGTACACCCAGAAGTATGGCCCGGTATGGTTTATTGTTACTGAACAAAGGAAAGTGGGATCAGACAAACATATTGAGTGATACCAATTACTTCAATACACAGGTTAATACTTCACAAGGGTTGAATAATTCCTATGGTTATTTAACCTGGCTGAATGGTAAAAGCAGTTATATGCTTCCTTCTGTACAATTTGTTTTTTCCGGAAGCCTTGTACCCAATGCGCCGGCAGATATGTATGCAGCGCTGGGAAAGAATGACCAGAAGATCTATGTAGTTCCTTCTCTGAATATCGTGGTGATACGAATGGGTGATTCTGCCGGTAATTCCCAGCTGGCCTTATCCAGTTTTGATAATGAGCTGTGGGGGAAACTGAAAACAATCATCGGGTATTGATCATGCTACCTGCTGCACAATATCTTCCATCCTGATGGCCATATGGCTTTCATCATAGATACATTCACCGTTTTTCAACAACAGCACCTGTGGTGATTCATGATGTACATCCAGCTCATTTGCAATCATATCAGATAAAGACCGGTAAGCAATAAGGTCGAGAAAATGAAAATCCATGTCTTCCGGTATACCTGATTTTTCCAGTCTTGCTTTTACGACGGAGCTGATGGAACAGCGGGTAGAGTGTTTGAAGATAACCTGTGGCTTGCTGTTTGATCTTTCAATCAAAG
>CAYVSH010000216.1:0-3471 GCA_964453625.1 uncultured Chitinophaga sp. | reverse complement strand
AAAAAAGACGGATGGCTAAAATCAGCAGCCATTGCGGCTTCAGTTTTACTTTTGATAAGTTTAGGATTGAATTATTATTTATTTCAACAAACAAAGAAAAATTCTTCAGATAAGATTGCAGGTTTACCTATTAGTGATTACGAAGTAATGAAGAATCCTGCCATTACACCAGTTGCTATGTATGGAGTTGGAATTCACTCTATATGCCGGTGCACTATGTTCTGGGACAAAAAAACCGGTAAGATGTATATTATGATACATCATTTGCCGCCAGCCTTTACAAGAGATTACCAGCTTTGGGCCAATGTAGAAGGCACACCTGTTAGTGTTGGTCTTCTCAATGCTAATATAAGAGGCCGCTTTATAGAAATGACCAATGTACCCGCCAACGCT
This sequence comes from uncultured Chitinophaga sp., assembly GCA_964453625.1. Classification (GTDB taxonomy): domain Bacteria; phylum Bacteroidota; class Bacteroidia; order Chitinophagales; family Chitinophagaceae; genus JJ008. The sequence goes on along the minus strand of CAYVSH010000216.1, from coordinate 3,078 downwards.
ACTTCATTTTCTGTAACACTTGAAGAAAAAGGAGGAAGCAAGACTCCCACTGAAGCAGAGACATACCTGAAAGGAAGTATATAAAGACAGCTTACAAAATACCCGTTAACAGTATTATTGATGCTTTTATTCTTATTGCCCTGCAGACAAAGAAGATTAGATAAAATATTGACAAGTTAATTTTCAGTAACTAAATCAGATATGAATTTCCACTGTCATATTTGATTCTATAAGGAATATTAAAATTATTCAAATTCAGAAAAATTAAATTTTTGTCCTCCAACTGAAGCTTCGTACATCAAGCCACCTTTTTGTTGCGTAAAGATCATTACTCCTTCTTTATATTTTACATTGGCCGAAGCTCCCTCTGTAACTGCTACTGCTGATGCCTGTGCTGAGAGTTCAATCTTATTTTCCCTGAAACGGTCCAGGTCTGCCTTGCTTTCAAAAAAGATAACCTCCCGGTAAGCCTGACCACCAAACTGAAATCCGATGCTTACCTGAGTCAATTGAGCTTTACCAATAATTTTCCCGCCCTGGTAAACAACTCCTTTACCCGCAGCACCGCCGATACCAATACCTCCTTTTCCAACATTTGGAAAAATGACATATCCATACGCATTATCAAACAGGTTTTTCATCAATCCATCTGTAGCTATGAAATCCTCCTTGGCTTCCTGACAATCTTCAACCAGTCTTTTTTCTTTCTTTGTGGACTGTGCGGAGGCAGAAGCTGAAGCTATTAAAGCGACTGTCATTAATGTAATTTTCAATCCTAAAATCATCTTTCTATTAATCATATGAATCATTTTATGGAGCAAATTTACAACTCCTGGTTTCCTTATAGATTTATGCAAGACTTTAAAAACAAAGATTTTGCCAAAAAAGTGAATGACCCAGTATTATTCGGACAAAACATACCCAGCTTTTAAACATTACAAACGACAATTTTTGCAACTAATAAGTTACAGGTGCCATCTTTGATTCAATAAATGTTAAATTTGACTTTAACTGTTATAAAATGAAAACCTCACCAGGTATTAAAACCGCTCTGCTGATCCTGTTTTTTTCACCCCTTTTCAGTTTTTCACAGGAGAAAGATGTCATGATCAGGATAGTCCAGAATGAAGCAGTTAAACTAACTGAATTTGAAACAGAATTATCTCTCCGAAAAAAGCAATTTAAAATTCAGGTAATGTTGGAGCAAACTGAAGGTTTATATGTATTTGCCAGTATAAGAGATTCTGTATACAGATTTACTGAAAATAGTCCTATTCGGGACTTTTCTTATTTGAATTTATTAGAATTGAAAGAAACAGATACTTTCAATACAAATAAAGAATTAAGCCTCAGTGAAACAGGTTGGTCTTATTGGAGTTTCAACGATAGTCAAAGCTGGCATTCATTCAGCAGGAAAACAGTACCAATTGGCAGCAACCGTACGGTATGTACAAAATATATAAAGCAGTTATATAATGTAGCTACCGGCGAGGTTGTGAAATTTAAAACGCTTACTTCGCCTTTATACCTATTATTTATCGCAGTAAAAGAGTATGATGAAACGGGGAAACCCATTACAGAACTGATGCGACGAAAAGTGAAAATAACATGGAGTGATTCTGAATAGATCAATTTTCCGGAATCCTTTTTAATGTTTCTAATAAAAATTTCCAGAACTTTTGCACTGAACTGATTTGCACTTTTTCATCGGGTGAATGGGCGCCGAATATATTAGGCCCAAAGGAGATCATCTGCATGTCAGGATAATTACCACCTATAATTCCACATTCAAGACCTGCATGTACAGCATCCACATGAGCTTCATGCCCGAACATTTCTTTGTATAAACTACTCATCAATTTGACAATAGGTGCATCAGGTTTTGGCTGCCAGCCGGGATATTCTCCACCAAATACAATAGATGCTCCTGATAATTCAAAAGCACTGGTAATTGCATTAGCAAGATCGGACTTTTCAGAATCAACAGAACTGCGGGTGAGACATTGAACCGAAAAGCTACCATCCTTTACCCACACCTTAGCAATATTATTTGATGTTTGTACCAGGCCTTCTATATCAGGTGTCATCCTGTAAATTCCATTGGGACAACTATAAACACTTCGCAGAAATTTATATTGAAAATCACTGCTCATTACTTTTAAAGGTAAATCAACATCCGCAACAGTAATTGCAATACCCGGATCAGTGAAGCCATATTCCTTTTTAAGAATTGTCTCAAATGCCTGCACCCTTTCCTGTATTTGTATTAGCTGGTCTGCATTAAAAGTAATTATAGCCACAGACTCTCTTGGTATTGCATTTCGTAAGCTTCCACCATCTATTGCGGCTATGCCGATTGAAAATGAACCTGTCAATTCCCAAAGCAGCCTGTTCATTAGTTTATTCGCATTTGCTCTTCCTTTATGTATGTCCATTCCTGAATGACCTCCGGTTAATCCCTTAATAATAATTTGAAATGCTTTTTTATGATGCGTAACTACTACTTCATATATTCCGGTACATGTCACATCAATTCCACCAGCACAGCCGATAGTTAGCTCATTATCTTCCTCCGTATCAAGGTTCAATAAAGTTTTGCCATTCAGCAATCCACCCACTAAGCCTTTGGCACCTGTCATACCTGTTTCCTCATCAATGGTAAACAGAGCCTCTAAAGGAGGATGAGGAATATCGTTTGATGCTAACAAAGCCATAATAGCAGCAACTCCGATACCATTGTCTGCACCAAGTGTTGTTCCTTTTGCTTTCACCCAATCATCATCAACATACATATCAATCCCTTGCTTGTCAAAATCAAATACTGTATCCGAATTTTTCTGATGCACCATATCGAGATGGCTTTGCAAAACAATAGTTTGCTTGCCTTCCATTCCTTTACTTGCTGGTTTTTTTATGATTACATTGCCGACTTTGTCAACAAAAGTTTCCAAATTCAACGACTCCCCAAATGATTTTGTAAACTGGATCACCTTCTCTTCTTTTTTCGAAGGTCTTGGCACCGCATTCAGATCAGCAAAATGATTCCACAATGCTTTTGGTTCTAATTGTCTTACAGCT
>CAYVSH010000215.1:0-3474 GCA_964453625.1 uncultured Chitinophaga sp. | reverse complement strand
TTGCTAAGTTGCAACATGTAACCTTTACAGGGAAAGTTTCTTTTAAAGATATACCTAATATACTCGATGAAGCTGATGCCTTATTGCTTGTATACAATAAAACTTTTACTTGCAGTTCGCATAAGTTACTTGAATACCTTGCCTCAGGAAAAACAATTATCAGTACTTACATGAGTGAATATAGTCAGTTACCTTTTTTGGTCAATATGTGCAGGGATCATGAACAGTTTCCGGAACATTTTAAAAAAGTCTTATCTGATCTTGCAGAAAATAATTCGCTTATAAAAATGCAGAATCGTATTCGATTTGCATTGGATAATACCTATTCCAGGCAATTAGACAGGCTGGAAGAATTGATCAATAGTATTCAGAATCTTAATTCCTGAAATATTTTCTTATTTTATGAAAAAAAAGAAAGTAATCATTTTTTTATATAATCGTTTATTTGATCCGCTGATACAATCGAACTTCTGGTTATACATCAATAATTTTTTGAACGATCCTGATAATCCGTATCAATTTCAGTTGATCACTTACGAGGATAAACGTTTTCCGTTAACTGCTGATCAACAGCAACTGGTGGAACAATGGAAAGCCAAGGGGCTGCAATGGAAAAAACTGAACTGGCATCCCGGCCAGGGAATGGTTAATAAGGCAAGAGACATCATTTCCGGTTTTTTTGCTGTGATGGGTTGTCGCTTCCGGGGTTATAAGCATATAACTACGCTGGCATCCGTGGCTGGGAGTTTTGGTTATCTCTATGCAGTTCTTCTACGGATGAAATTATTCCTTTACCAATATGAACCACATAGTGAATACGCTATTGATAATAAGATGTGGCCACCGAACAGCAAACAGTTTAAGATATCCCATTACCTGGAAAGGAAGTCGGCTCATTTTGCCACTGTTATCGCTTCGGGTACCCGGTTCATGGAAGAAAGGCTGAAACAGGAATGGAAAGTGAAAGGTGAATTTGTAAAAATTTCAACAGTAGCCAACCAGGATAAATTTATTTTTTCGCAAGCTGACAGGGATGCGACCAGAAAAAGACTGGGAATAAAAGATGATCAATGGGTGTTATTCTATCCCGGAAAATTTGGTGATCTGTATTACAGGGAGGAAACCGCTTTCATGTATAAATGGTTACGGGAATTGGAACCCAAACTTCATTTTCTTATCGTGACGCCGCATACGGATGAAGAAGTAAAAGTATTGTTTGACCAGGCAGCAGTATCTCCGCAGTATTATACCATTGCACACTCGGGTTATGAAGACATACATACATATTATGCAGCAGCTGACTTTGCTGTAATAGCGGTACCCCCCGGGCCATCCAAAAAATTCATATCCAATATTAAGGTTGGTGAATACTTATGTGCGGGGCTACCATTTTTAATTACAAGAGGAATATCTGAAGATTACTGGTATGCAGAAAATAAAGGTGTAGGAGTAGTGGTGGATGATTTTAAAGAAGAATATGTGAAAAAAGCATGGCCGCTGATGAAGGAATACTTTGAAATGGATAAGGATAAACTTCGGCAACATTGCCGGGAAGTGGGCATTGATTACCGTGGCTTTGATAAACTGAATGCACAGTTCAGGCTGGCTATGAGTATCCTGACAAGTAAAAAATAAAATATCAAACTGCTTATAAAATTCAAACAATGACAGCCGATCTCAATAATCAATCCCTGCTGGTAACCGGCGGAACCGGTTCTTTTGGGAAAGCATTTGTACAATCTATACTGCAACATTCTCCAAAAGTTAAAAGGCTTGTAATCGTAAGCCGTGATGAACAGAAGCATCATGAGATGATGACCGATCTTTCGCCGGCACAATACCCGGCATTGGAATACCGCCTGGGTGATGTACGAGACAGAGACAGGATGATGGAATTGTTTCGTGGAATTGATGTGGTTGTTCATTCAGCTGCTATGAAACATGTGCCAGCATCAGAAATGAACCCGATGGAATGTGTAAAGACGAATATCATCGGTTCTCAAAATGTGATTGATGCTGCCATGGCCAATAATGTAAAGATCGTTGTGGCACTGTCAACCGATAAAGCTTCATCGCCTTCTAATTTTTACGGTGCATCCAAACTTTGCCTGGAAAAATTGTTCACCTATGCCGATTCGCAGAAAAGAGATAAGAATATCCGGTTCTCTGTTGTGCGGTATGCCAATGTATTTGGTTCAAAGGGTTCGGTAATTCCTCTTTTCCTAAAAAAGAGATCACAAGGATGGTTGCCCGTCACCCATCCGGAAATGACAAGGTTCAGCATTACTATGGATGATGCACTTGACCTGGTGTATTATGGCATCAGCAACGGATGGGGTGGTGAAATCATTTTACCTATCTCTTCATCTTATAAAGTAGGTGATGTAGCGACAGCCGTTGCCCCGGAAGCCGAACAGCGGATCATCGGAGCAAGGGCAGGTGAGAAGATGCATGAGTCTATGTTTACAGAAATTGATGCGCCCAATACGGTACAGCGGGATAAATTTTACATTATTTGCCCGATCAATGGTACTGCACAGTGGAACAGGAATGATTATTGTGCAAAGACCGGTGCCAAACCTGTACCTGATGGATTTATCTACAGTTCAGAAAGAAATACCAGCTGGCTATCTGTTCATGATATAAAAGAATTATTATCGGATACCAGCCACTAAACCTAAAATTCCTGTGAATGCAAGCTGAATCAGGCCCGTTGATATCAGTAATAATGCCCGCCTATAATGTATCCCGTTATATTGCAGATAGTATAGAATCAGTAGTACGGCAAACCTATCCTAACTGGGAGTTGCTGGTCATAAATGATGGCAGTACTGATAATACCGGCGATGTGGTAAAAAGTTTCATTGATCACCGTATCCGGTATTTTGAAAAAGCAAATGGTGGTGTAAGTTCTGCCCGTAACCTGGGGCTGGATAAAATGCGTGGCGACCTGTTTTGTTTTCTGGATGCCGACGATCAGCTACCGGATTATAGCCTTGAAGCAAGAGGTTCGAAAATGCAGGCCCAGCCGGAAACAGATATTATGGATGGCGGAGTCATGATCATGGATGGGAAAATGTATGAGGTAGATAATGTTTACTGGCCATCCCATACCGGATTAATTGCCAATCTTTTTATCCGTGTGGATGAGGATTTTTTCTTTGGTCCTAATTTGATGATACGGAACAGGAACATCAACTGCCGCTTCAATGAACAAATGACACACCTGGAAGATCTCTGGTTCTATACAGAACTGGCCTGGAAAAATAAATTAAAGTATGACCATATCAGTGATGTGGTCTATCATTACCGGCGTCATGGGGGTTCTGCCATGTCAAGTCTCAGAGGGATCGAAAATGGTTTTCATGCTTACTATAAAAATGTAAAAGACTTGCCGGGTGTTAAACCTTCTGAATTAAAATATTTAAGAAAACGGATCAGGCGGATCATGTTCCGTTCTTATTTAAGGAAGGG
>CAYVSH010000214.1:0-3488 GCA_964453625.1 uncultured Chitinophaga sp. | reverse complement strand
GATGGTAACTGCCATGGGAAGCAAAAATAAGGCTTAGAATTGCAATATCAGGTCTATTGGATTTAGTTGCAAAATTTTATGATATTTAGAGTAAAACTGATATGAGGACAGTTTTATTATTTCTTATTTTCTCTATTTATAATACCATTTTGGGTCAACATATGACCCCAGACTTTGCATCTATTGGAGTTGATGACGGACTATCTCAAAGCTCTATTCATAGTATATACCAGGACAAAAAGGGGTTTATGTGGTTTGGCACTGCAGATGGGTTGAACAGATTTGATGGAAAACATATTAAAATATATAAGCTGGAAGGAGAAGAACGATTAAATGCCAGATCAACTTTTATCAGGGGTAATTTATCGGAAGATAAAAATGGTAACATATGGTACAGCAATGAAAGCGGTATCTTTTATTACAGTCCTGTTGCCAATAAGATCCTAACAGCTTTTTCATTTACCGATAAACAAGGAGAGAATTGTATGTACAGTGCTTTTGGTGTAGATCAAAAAAATATTCTTTGGATCAGCAACCCTTGTTTGGGAATTCTAAGTTTCAATATTTCAAAAGGAAAATTAATTAACTATCCGTTTCCAGCTTTTCTTCAAACTGATGGATTTGACTATCCTGGAAAAACTATTGATAAGGATGGAAATCTCTGGCTGGTGGTTAATCAACAAAAAGGGCTTATAAAATTTGATACTAAAACTTATTCTTATCAGTATACTAATGTAAAGGGTAAGATAAGATATATGCAAAAGGAAAAAGATGATAAAATTTTTTTTCTAAACTATGATGGTATGGAGTTCAGTATCGAAGTGTTTACCGATCAGATGTTTCCAATTAAAGAATTTAATTTTTCAAGAGAATATGATAAGGATGCGGTTATTGTTGATATGATAATTGACCACCTGGGAAGAGTTTGGCTGGCTTCTATTAATAAGGGAATTTATGCACTCGACCTAAATGAAAATAGAATTCTGCATTATAAGTATGATAAATCTTCCTCAAAACCGCTTACCATAAATTATATACGAGTTCTTTACCAGGATATGCATGATAATTTGTGGATTGGCACAGATGGTGGTGGTGTATGCAGATTAAATCTTAAGCCATCTAAATTCAATTTATTTCCCGGTAACCGGGAAGATGTTGAAGGAATGAAGGATTTTTTTACGAAATGTTTTTATGAAGATAACAATCAGTCTATTTGGTTTGGCACCCATAGCGGTGGTGTATTTAGATTCGACCCTGTTAAGAATAAGGTCTTTGAATTGGGGAACACCAGGCAAACATCCACTAATTTATCTACATTGGTTGCAGGATCAATATTTAAAGATAGCCAGCAAAGAATATGGCTAGGCACCTCTCAGGGTATCGGCATTTACGATTCTATAAACAACAAATTTGTACCAATTCATTTGGATAAGAGTATTCCAATTCTATCCGTTAATATTTTTGTTTACCAGTTTTTAGAATTGAATAACGGTGATCTATTGGCCGCTACTTCTTCAGGTGTAGTAAAAATTATTAAGACAGGTAATTCGTGGAAGGCTGTTTATCCGGAAACCGGATTTGCTAAAGTAAAGCCAGTTATTAGCATGATAGAAACTAAGCCCGGGGAAGTATGGTTTACTTCTCCTGTAAATGGTTTATTCCTTATAAAGTTCATCAACGGACAGTTTTCATTTATGGAAAAATTTCTGCCTAATATAGACCTTAGAGGTTTACATCGTGATGAAGAAAAACCAGAAATACTCTGGATAGGAACCGGAGTTGGTTTAACCAGGTTTAACACCATAACAAAGGATTTTAAGAAATACGGTACCAGTGATGGTATTGGGAATAGCTATGTTTATGGAATACTCGAAGATTCAGTTCATAATTTATGGTTGAGTACCAATGGCGGTATTTCCAGCTTCAATAAGACTACTCAAACATTTACCAATTATCGTAATAAAGATGGCTTGCAAAGTAATGAGTTCAATACAGGAGCATACCATAAAGGCAGATCCGGCACATTATATTTTGGAGGCATAAATGGTTTTAATTGGTTTAATCCCTCTGGCTTTTTAATATCAAAGAAATCTCCAAAAGTAGCTATTACCGGGCTATGGGTGAATGATAAAATGATCAGTAACGATTCTGATTTTTATTTTAGGAAAAAGATAATATTACCCTATAATAAAAACGATCTGCAGATTGAAGTTGCGTCTCTTGATTTTACACTGCCTGATGCAAACAGAATTGAATACAGGCTTGATGGATGGGAAGACAAAAATGTAATAAGTGATAACGGGTTGGTTAGATATAGCAACTTGTCACCAGGCGGATATAAATTCAAAACGAGGGTTTCCAATAGTGATGGACTCTGGAGCGACTGGGAAGAAATTAATATTATAATTTCTCCCCCTTTTTGGCGAACCTGGTGGTTTTATACCTTGTCTGCCGTTGTAATTTTGATTTCAATCATATTGATTACCCGTTTTTATGCACAGCAGAAATTAAAACTTAAAGTAGCGCAACTTGAAAAAGAAAGGGAAGTTGCTAAAGAACGACAACGTATAAGCCGGGAAATGCATGACGATATTGGGGCTGGATTAACGCAAATAACATTAATGAGTGAATCTGCAAAAGCAAAGAATAGTGTGACCGAACTAGATGATATAGCAGACACAAGCCGCCACCTGGTAAACAGTGTAAGTGAAATCATCTGGAGCCTCAATCCTGAGAATAAAACCTTGGAGCAACTGCTTTCTTATATGCGGGAGCAGTTACACAAGCAATTGGAATATTCGGGAATAAATTATACGATTCAGCTACCAGAAGCAGGAAGGGATATTTTACTGGCAAATGAACTGCGAAGAAACATATTATTGATCACTAAAGAAGTTGTGAACAATGCGATTAAACACAGCGGTGCCACTGATATCAGTGTAAAAGCTGAATTGAACAATAATAATCTTGATTTTTTTGTTCAGGATAATGGAAACGGCTTTGATGGTTTGCATAATTACCGGGGAAATGGATTGAAAAATATAGAATTCAGGATAAACGAATCTGGTGGAAAACTGGAAATTACTTCTGCACCTGGCAAAGGAAGCCTGTTTTTTTATTGCATACCCTTAAAAGCTACTACTTAAATCACATTGATGTAATACATTAAAAATGCAAATTTTGAATGGTGAAAATAAACTCAATAGCAATAATAGAAGATGATGAAAAGGTAAGACACTACCTCGCCGAGCAGATTCAAATGCACATTGAAGTGAAAGAACTTCGCATTTTTGGCGATGCAGAATCTGCTTTAAGGGAGTTGATTGCTGAACCTGTTGAAATAGCACTTTTTGATATTAAACTACCTGTTATGAACGGGATAGACTGTATTCAGCGGCTCAAGATGCTGCACCCCCGGATGCAAATGATGGTGCTGACCGTATATGATAACCCTGATAATATTTTTAATGCATTAAAAGCAGGGGCAA
>CAYVSH010000213.1:0-3555 GCA_964453625.1 uncultured Chitinophaga sp. | reverse complement strand
AATCGCTGGGAACTCATCGGTAATTATCAATTGCCTGTAAAAGAAAAAATGATGTTCTCTTTTTCTGCAACAAGTCATGACCAGGATTCTTATTATGGAATGATTCCTTATGTTGGTAAACAAAGAATCGCTTTTGGACAATTAACCTGGGATAAACAGGCCGGCGCTGCACATAATGTATTGATAGGTTCTGCAATTCGATATAATTATTATGATGATAATTCAACTGCTACATCAGATACACTGACCGGAAATAATAAGCCTGATAACTATATTATACCTGGGTTATTTGTTCAGGACGAATGGAAGCTGAATGAAAAACATACCCTGCTTACAGGGCTTCGTTATGATTATCATCCTGTTCACAAAAGCATAGTTACCCCAAGACTGGCCTGGAAATGGGCGATGAAGAAAAGACAGGTACTAAGATTGAATGCAGGAACAGGTTTCAGGGTGGTGAGTTTGTTTACGGAAGAACATGCTGCCTTAACGGGTGCAAGGGCAGTTGAAATACAAGAATCATTAAATCCAGAGCGGAGTTATAATGTGAATCTTAATTATTCGAAATACATTTCATGGAATGGTGTTACTCTGAACATTGATGCATCCACCTGGTATTCGCATTTTTCTAACCAGATCATACCTGATTACGATACGGATCCCAATAAGATCATTTACAAAAACCTGGATGGTTATTCGGCGTCAAAAGGTTTTACATTGAATCTTGAATTGAATATCGGTCACCGGTTTAAAAGTTTGATCGGGACAACTATTCAGGATGTAGCAAAAGTGGAGAACGATGATGCCGGAAAAAGAATAAAAACATTACCGGTACTGACAGAAAAATGGAGTGGCACCTGGGCCATCACTTATATTTTCCCGGCTGCAGGGTTTACGATAGATTATACTGGTAATATTTATGGACCAATGCGGTTGCCATTACTCTCTTCTTCTGATCCACGGCCCGGTACATCACCTGTGTGGAGTATTCAGAATATACAACTGACAAAAAAAATAAGCAGGAATGTAGAAATGTATGGCGGTGTAAAAAATCTGCTAAACTGGACACCGGCAAAAAATACTCCATTCATTATTGCCCGTACACATGACCCGTTTGATAAGAAAGTTCAGTATGATGGCAATGGAAAAATTCTGGCAACACCTGAAAATCCTTATGCTTTAAGTTTTGATCCAACGTATGTGTATGCACCCAACCAGGGCATTCGTTTATTTGCAGGATTGAGAATGACGATCAAGTAATAAAAATAATTTTTTACTTGTAATCTTCCCTCACGGGGTTAAATACATCAATCACTTTACAATCTGTTTTCGCAATAGCAGAATGAATAACATTTGATGGGATGACATAATACATGCCAGCTGAAAGTGGACAAAGCATTCCATCAATCGTCATATCTAAATTTCCTTCCAGTATATAAGTTATCTGTTCATGTACATGATGGTGTGCAGGTAAGTTGCTTCCTGCTTTAATTTCAACAAGGCCAATGGTCATGCTGGTGCCATGTGCATAGAAACCAGTTAAGCCGGGTGCCAATTCTTTTGGATGAATATCTTTTAATTTCTGCATGCTGTTGTATTAGGATGTATAGCTATATCCGACTCCTCTTGCCATCAATCCCGCTAAAATCGGAATAAAAAATAAAATCGCAATTTCAAGCCGAAGCATCCAAATGATTTTATTGGGAATAGCGATAATTTCCGAAGCATCACCTTTTCTTTGTTTGATGAAAAAGACTGTTGGGTAAATAGATAAGATACCAACAGCGGCGTATAAACTTATCTTAAGATGAAAGATCCAATTGTGATTATAATAGATTGCAGGTTTGCCATAACCTCCAAACCATAAAGTAAACCCTGCAGCCAATAGAGTCAAAGCTGCTAAGCCATATATTGCATCAATTTTGGCAACTTGTTTTATTTCAGCTCTGCTCATATTTTTTTTGAGCAAAACTTTTTCTGCAATGAGACTGCCAATAATGGTAAATATGCTAATGAAATGAATATAGCGAAGTAGTATTTCAGTCGTCATCGAATAATGTTATTGTTCAAAATAGCAAAAATTTCCACCTACCCATTCTTTGTCTTTATTATATCGTACACCGATCATTTTCCCTTTGCTTAATCTCCCAAGGTTATTAACCGCAACAGGTCTTGGTTCACCTTCCTTCCAGAAGTAGAACATTCTTATTTCAGCCTTGGCAGGAACATCAGGTGTTTCTATCACATCAGCATACTTTACTTTCTTCTGCAGAATCCAGTTCTCGGGATCTTTTACATTGTTAATATCCTGCTGAGTAATATCTATTACTACACCTTGTCCTGCAAAAGAGAATAATGGTTTCAAAACATAATTCTCGAGGTCAGCCGGTAATTGTTTCACTTCGTTCAGGTAGAAAGTCTTCGGTACATAGGGGTGATTGATCAAAGGCAAAGTGAATTTACTGATGCGGTAAAACCAGTCAGGATGCGGACACCATTCCACATCCAGTTCTTCAAAAAATAGTTTACCTTTTTCCTGTACTTCGGCGGATTGCTGATGGAGTTCATCAAAGATTACCCGGTTGTAAATTCGTTTCACTTCAGTTTTCGCTCCATCATTCATGTAATATAACTTTTTGCCTTCTTTGATCAGTTCTGTGAGGCAAACCATTTTAATGCCAACATATTCTTCTGTACAATAAAAATCAATTCTTGTTTTTTGCTGTCGGGGAAAAATTTCAAGCAGAATTACATTTTCCGGTGCATGGTTGCCGATTATGATTTCTTTTAAGAGTTTGATGTATGATTCCCTGTTATGACCGTTCAGGTAGCAACTGAAATTTTGGGGTACGGGAAAATGATTGCGGAACGTATCATCAAGAAGAACTTCATATGCAAATAGAGTAGGAAACCCCTGCATCTCAATTAACTGCGGTTCATATGCCCCTTCTTCATTAATGCAGATTCCAAAATCAAATGCGATGAACTGTGTATGTGCATTCGGATTGGGTGCTTTTACATTAGCTGGTATAGATTTATCAGTAAGCTCTTTGAATTTCGGGTCAACAATAATATCAACAATACTTTCGCAGGCAGCCAGTATTTTTTTTATAAAATCTTTCGGTACAAATATGGGAGTTTCAGCTACCCGAAAATCTACCTGCCCGGGATGAGCAGCATGTAATTCTTTTAAAAATGCTTCATATTTTTCTTTGGTAAATGCTTCATTGTAAGCCTTTCGGATAGCTGGTATCATATTCCCTGGTTTATATACCGGAAGTTAGTAAATGCAAGGCGGTCAGCAAAAAGCAATACTGAATTATGCCATTACTTCCTCATGCTGTTCAATAGCCTGGTTCAGAAAATTTGGAAGAATGTGAGAGTAGGTCCATTTGATCTTATCGGGGTCTTCAAGATGTTCAAGCATACTGTTCAGTTTTTCTTCACCATGGCTTTCTATCACTGTTTTTCTTTTTTCTTCCGTCTGAAGATATATACTCATACCCGGTGCGTCAGCTTCAGGGTGAAACTGTGTGCCGATCATGTGTTCATTAA
>CAYVSH010000212.1:1421-3561 GCA_964453625.1 uncultured Chitinophaga sp. | reverse complement strand
GGTAATTGGCAATTTTCCCTATAACATCTCAACTCAGATACTTTTTAAAATACTGGAATGGAAAGATGGTGTACCCTGCATTATCGGCATGTTTCAAAAAGAAGTAGCCGAAAGAGCCGCATCAAAAGAAGGCAGCAAGGTTTACGGTGTGTTAAGTGTATTGATGCAGGCCTATTACGAAATTGAATACCTGTTTGATGTAGGCAACGATTGTTTCGATCCGCCTCCAAAAGTGCAGAGCGGTGTTATCCGGCTGAAAAGAAAATCAACGGCGCTGGATTACAAAAGCGAACGGGCTTTTTGGGTATTGGTGAAAACAGCTTTTAACCAACGCCGCAAAACCATGCGTAATGCCGTAAAAAGTTTATTTCCTGCCGAGGTATTGCAGGACGAAATATTTTTAAAAAGGGCTGAAGCATTAAGTATAGAGGAGTTTGCTGCCCTTACCTTCCGGATGAATTGAACTTAGTTTTTTTGATGTAAATAATATTATAAAATGGATAATAACCTGTTTGCATATCTCGATCTAATGATGATGTTGGTTTTTTTTTCAGGATATCCGTTAATCTACCTTTTCATAAGGGTCATAGCCGGATTAAAACCGGTTGAAGAATTCTTGGATAAAAATTATTCTTTCCTTCTGCCTTATTCATATGCTCTTACTGGATTATTGTATACAGGACTTCTGCTAAATAACCTGTTTCCTTTACATTCTATTGATAAGTTCAAATCAACTTTTGAATTGTCTTTCCTTCAGATATGGGCATTCACATCATTATTGTTTTTAATCTCATATTTTAACAGGAAACCTTTAATCAGCCTGTTTCACAGCCTCGTCTTCTTTTTTTTTATCATAAGGAACTTAGCTTTATATATAGCCGGTAGTACCGCAATTGAAGTTATAAAAAATGATATCCGTGTTTATTCGTATAGTATACTTATCAATCTCACCTCATTTATAGTTATCGTAATAATATACCTCATCTTCAAAAATATAGCTGCTAAAAAAGGCAGATAATACGCATTGCCCGATGGTTCAGCCTGGCTGACAGGGATAGCTACTTTTGTAGCTGGAAAATAAACTGTAAAACTACTTTACGGGATTTTACTGCTTCATGATGTATCTCATGTTCCCCTTTGACAGGAGTCAGTTTTTAATATTGATTCCGCTGATACATTTACACCGCGATTTTAATTAATTACTAAATAATATTTTTTATGAAACATTTAAGCAATAAACTACAGTTACTGCTTGTAGTTCTTATCAGCGGATTTGGGTATATAGTGAGTTGTACACATGATAACTCATTTCCTCCGCCCCAGGCATCCACGGGCTTTGTGCCAACAAGAGGCACCAATATTCACACACCTGGTAATATGACCACAGGTAATACTAATGAGTGGAAAATGGATAAATCACATTCCAGCGTACTATGGTCTACTAATTATGTTGCCGCATCTGGATTACTAACCGGGCGCTTCAATCAATTTGGAATGCATGATGTAACACCAGCCAAGATGCTGAACTATGTAACCAACGGCCAGCCTTTGCTAGACAGTTCATGGGCTTTTTACGAGGCTGATCCTTCAAAAACCTATTTTAACGGGTATGTACAGATCAATACGTCAAATACAGGAGAGCCAGGCCGTGATGCAGGTTGCAACATTTCAGGTTTAGGAACCACAGCAATTGTTGCAGGTACTCAAAACCTTACTGTTACTAACCTAGCCAAGATTAAAACAACTGAGGTAACCTATGATCCGTTAAGTAATGACTACATTGTTAAGCTAACAATGACCTGGCAAGGCAAACTGACAGCTCCGTTAACAACTTCTCTGGTTGGGAAACTAAAGTATATTCCAAAAGCAAATGTTAATGGTACTTATGATGTGTTTGGTTTGCAACTTAAGTTCCAGTTCAATTGCAGGGATTATGGGATTACAAGTACCAGTATTTCAGACAAAATTGATATAGAGTGCAATATGAACTTCCATAACAAGTAATCTTTAAAACGAATTACAATGAAAAAAGCAACAATATTTATGAGTCTTTTATTAATGGCTGTTGGTTTAACCATTTCCGGCTGCTATAAAGACATAATCCTTCCGGATGCTGCAGTTGATCCGGATGGACCACCAC
>CAYVSH010000212.1:0-1411 GCA_964453625.1 uncultured Chitinophaga sp. | reverse complement strand
ATAAAGCGGATCTGGCACCGCTATTCAACAGCAAGTGTGCCATATCTGGCTGCCATGTGAGCGGAGTAAAAAAACCGAACCTTTCGTTGGCAACATCCTACCAAGCAATTGTTAATGGCGGCTATGTAAATCTGATCATTCCAAAAGAAAGTCTTTTATACAAAGAAATTAACAGCGGAATGAAAGAGTATATTCCTTCTGCATCCGACAGGCAGAAAGTGTACGACTGGATAAGGAACGGGGCTCCGAATAATTAAGTGACCTTAAAAATTAATGAAATGAAAAAGATAATAACAATATCAAACCGACTCCTGCTAATAGTTACTTGTCTCCTGTTTTTTTCTTCAGTCGCAATAGCGCAGGATGAAAAGGAGGCAGCTTCAAAAAAAACTACAAAAACAAAACCGGTAAAGAATACTTTCCAGAGTGTTTGGATCATTGATAATCAAACCGTGATTGTACCGGTTAAAAAAACACTGGAGATGGATATCATGCACCGGTTCGGAACGGTACAAAAAGGGTATGATGATTTCTGGGGATTCTTTGCTCCTTCCAATATCAGGTTGGGTGTAAGTTATGTCCCCATCAACAAGTTGCAAGTAGGTATAGGAATAACCAAAAGAAATATGCTATGGGATGCAAGTGCCAAATACGCCATTATTACGCAAACACCCAAAAGATATCCGGTTAGCATAAGTTTTTATACCAATATGGCCTACGATACCCGTAAAGATGCCGATGGCAGCATTTTTAAATATAGCTCTCAACGGTTGTCATACTTCCATCAACTCCTTATAGCCAGGAAAGTTACTGATAAGTTTTCGGTACAGGTGGCTCCAAGTGTTTCACACCAGAATGCTGTTAATGGGTATTACACTAAAAATGACAGTACCGGCACAGCCACTTTTAAAGAAATGAAATTTGATCATTTTGCCATATCCTTAGCTGCACGGTATAAAATTACAAATGTAACTTCAATAATGATAAATTATGATCAGCCACTTACCCGGCATGCGACCAATAATCCAAATCCTAATTTCTCATTTGGTGTGGAGATGAATACCAGCAGTCACTCATTTCAGCTTTTTCTGGGTAATTATTACAACCTGAATCCACAACAGAATAATCTGTATAATAAGAATAGTCCTTTTGGATATACTGATTTTGATGACACAAAAGTGAATGGTGGAAACTTTGTGATTGGATTTAATATCACGAGGTTGTGGAACTATTGATGGTAATGATTTGGTCGCAGGTTGTTTTTCAACAGAAAAGAACACTGGAATATTTCAGTGTTCTTTTCTCTTTTGGTGCTTTTGCTCTTGTTCCTGATTAGATCTTTGACAAGAAGAAACGCAGAAGAGAGAATAATGAAAGAAAAATAGTTTTTGTTTTGGTCAATTTTTTTTTT
>CAYVSH010000211.1:0-3739 GCA_964453625.1 uncultured Chitinophaga sp. | reverse complement strand
AAAGCCCTGTTTTCTTTCTTTAGCTTTACGCTGATGTCAACGTTTACATCAACATAGTTCGGATCGTCTTTATAATTCTTTACATAACGATTACTGAACTCACCAAGGCCATCCACAAACTTACCTTCACGGTCAACCATGGTGAGGATGCCGATATTATACTTCTTACCAACTTTAAAGTCGTCTGCGCCAAAAGCAGGTGCTGTATGTACGATACCAGTTCCATCCTCAGTAGTTACAAAATCACCCACCAATACCCTGAAAGGTTTTGCACCAGGAGTAATTTCTTCAATAACTTTTATCGAATTTGCTTCAAAAGGTAGTAGTTGTTCATACTCGCAACCCTCAATATCTGCACCTTTGAATTCTGAAACTATTGTATATGGAAGATTCTTGCCATCATTTTTATATTCAGCAAAATCAACATTCTCCAACTCAGCTTTGAAATATTTACCAAGCAATGGCTTCGCCAATACCACATATATTGTATTGTGTAAATAAGGATTTACCGTTTTTACCAATACATAGTCAATATTACCTCCAACTGTTAATCCAAGGTTGGATGGTAGTGTCCATGGTGTTGTCGTCCAGGCCAGGAAGAAGACTTCTTCATTACCAGCAGCATTAAACAAGAATTTACTTTTCTCTGTATTGATGGCTTTGAACATGGCTACTGCACTGGTATCCTTCACATCTTTATATGTACCCGGCTGGTTAAGCTCATGGGAGCTAAGCCCGGTACCTGCTGCAGGAGAGTACGGTTGTATGCTTACACTTTCGTACAGTAACCCTTTTTTATATAGCTCACTTAACAGCCACCAAAGTGATTCGATGTATTCATTTTTGAAAGTGATGTATGGATCATTCAAATCAACCCAGTAACCCATTTTCTTTGTGATGTCATCCCACTTGTCCTTGTATCTTAATACAGCTTCCCGACACTTCAGGTTATATTCTTCTACAGTTATCTTTTTACCAATATCTTCTTTAGTAATGCCGAGTTCTTTTTCTACACCGAGTTCAATAGGCAGGCCATGTGTATCCCAACCTCCCTTACGCTTTACCTGGAAGCCTTTCATGGTCTTGTATCGGCAAACAAGGTCTTTAAGAGTTCTGGAAATAACATGGTGAATGCCTGGCATACCGTTGGCACTTGGCGGCCCTTCGTAAAAGACAAAAGGAGTGGCCCCTTCCCGGAGGGATACACTTTTCTCAAATGCCTGTTTTTCAGACCATTTGGCCAATATTTCCTGCTCAAAAGCGGGGAGATTCAGCCCTTTAAATTCATGGTATTTTGCACTCATAGCCAATTTAAAATGGCTGCGAAGTTACGGAAATAAGTAGCGGTTTAAGCCTCATGTCAACACAAATTGAGACAGGAGATAAACTTTGTATTGTAATTATTTTTCAAATGATTTGAAATTTAATTGGCAGATTTTATTTTGCTCTTTATTAATAAATAAAAAAATAAAACCGCCCTGATTGAATAGAGCGGTTTTATTATCAGTTTTAAGTATACTTAGAATGTGGTAGTGCCGTTACTTTGGAAAGTGTATCGAAACTTATAAAATCGCTGTTCATTGATCTTTACATTATCCGGTGCCGAAGCTGAAGGAGTAACACCCCCTCTATAGTAATTTAGAATTTCTACTTTGGCATATTTGCCACTTGCAGTTCTAATTATTAAAACTCTGCCAGGAATGGGAGTTAATAAATTTGTTGGACCGTCGTAATTATACCATGCTCTTCCAGAACCCCTTGTAATAGCATAAGCGGTAGGATGATTGTCAATTCTGAAGGTTGAATCAGATGGCACAGCTGTTACTGCATCAAAAACTCCATTGAAAACAAATGCTCCACCATTACCGGGTCCGCTGGTTGCATTATTTACACGAATGATGGTTCCGGCAAAAGCAAGATCCCATTTAGTGGTAGCTGAGTCAGTATTGGATACCCATGTATTTGTTTCAAGGCTGAAAAAGGAATACTTTCCTGCACCTATTGGTTGGCCTGATGGAGCTAATCCAATAATTGTATCAGCTGGTAAATTACTTACAGTAACTATTTTCCCGTTTACACTTACATTAAAGGCACTTGGATCAGGAGGTGTTTCAGTTTTCTCTTTTGTGCATGCTGTAAAGATCGTACTTACTACTACTGCTGCTAAAATTGCTCTGTTTTTCATCTTTTCGTTTTTATTTGTTTTGTAGATATATAATTAATTACTAACTAATTTGAATTGTACGCCGATATAGATCATTCTTCCCTGCAGGTTAGGCAGGTAATTAATATCCCGGTAGTTTAATACATTATCCATTCCTGCATTCAGCCTAATGCCTTTTTTTAATTCTTTTCCGGCAGAAATATTTATAAGAACAAACCCATCAGCAAATTCATCATTACTGTTATAAACTCCGTTACCATCAGAATTACCAACAGCCCATCTGCTTCGATAAATAAAACGGGTATTGGCAAAAAATTTATCTTGATTTTCATAAGTTAATTTCAGATTGGCCATGTGATTACTTCGGTTTGGCAATCCTGTATATTCATCTCTGCGTAGTACCCTGCTGAAACCATTTTCGTCTCTTGTAAACTCTTTTCCTTCTTTAATGCTCCTTAGCTCATCTTTATCGGCTGTTTGCAACCATTGATAACCTGAGGAAATTGTTAATGTATTTGTCGGTTGCCAGTTTACTTCTAGCTCTGCTCCTTGCGTATAAGCATTCTTAATATTGATATAGCTGAATATCTGGCTTCCATTATTTCTGGTTGCCACTTGTCTAACATCTATAAGTTCTTCAATATCATTTCTAAAAAAATTAAGTTTAAAAGAAAGTTTATCAGAATAAAAATATGTTCCGCCGATATTAATGCCAGTTGAAAATTCAGGTTTCAGTTCTTTCAGCCGGTTAAAGTCATCTTTTATTTCAGCAATTTGTCCCTGCCGTTGTAATTCGGTAATTATCTTAATGGCATCAATACTGCCAAAAACAGAATAGCCTCCGGCAGCTGTATTCGTAAAATTTAAATAAAGTTGTCTGAAGTCTGGAGCTTTAAAACCACGGCCAATAGATGCATTCATTAATATTTTTGGATTAATGGTATAGCGAAATGCAATCTTTGGACTAAATGCTGCTGCAAATAATTTATTATCATCATACCGGAAACCGGATATAAGGGTTATTTTTTTAAAGGGATTCCATTCATGCTGTGCAAAGCCATAGAATACTGTATTTTGTTTATTACTGTTAATGTTATCATACCTTGTTGAGCTGGCTTCGTCAATTGTATAACCGCCACCTACTGTTAGTGTCATTTTATCCCAATTGATGTCAGTCTGGTTTTCGGCCCGATAAAAATTTTGTTTGAACTGATCATTATATATACTATCCGGTTTTTCCTTAAATTTTAAAATTTGAGAACCGTTATACAATGAACTATATAGTCTTAATGAAGATTTTATATTATTGCTAAATTGATGAGTTAGTACCGGGTTGAAGTTTACGTCATGATTAGCTTCCCTACCATACGAGTTTGTAATTGATCCATTGTTACTTACTGCGAATTCTTGTTTAATATAATCGTATGCATGCCGTACAGAAAGACTTAGTTTTGTTTTAGCTGTAAATGGATAATTGAATTGAAGCTGATTGGTTAGCCGCCATATAGGTTGTGCAACTCTGTCGTTCGAGAATGGTCTGAAACTGATACCGTCTATATAATAAGCGTTACTGAA
>CAYVSH010000210.1:0-3757 GCA_964453625.1 uncultured Chitinophaga sp. | reverse complement strand
ACAAAGAGGTATCGTTTCCGCTTCTATTTCCCACCTTTCCAAAGCATGGAAAGACAAGAATATGACGTTATTGCAAAAAGTTTATCAACGATCATCCATAAACCAATTGGTATTTGCTTGTGCCATTTTTTTATTGATATGGATGAACTTTAAAGACGGGATTACCACATTCGGAGTTAAGTCTTCTTACCTGGATGCCGCATCTATTTTTTTCTTGCTTGGTTTAACAAAGATTATTGACATGGGTACCGGCGTGAATGCACAGATCATTGCTACATCTACTTTCTGGAGATTTGAATTAGTTAGTGGGGTTGTTTTATTAAGTGTAATGCTGCCCTTGACTTATTTTCTCACAAAACAATATGGGTTGATCGGGCCGGCAATTGCTACCGTTATATCTATAACAGTTTACAATATTATACGCATTGTCTTCCTATGGAGAAAGTTCAAGCTGTTCCCATTCACTATTCAATCACTATACACTGTTGTATTGGCTGCTTCCTGTTATGGAATTTGTTATTTTGCTTTCAGGGATACTCATGGTTTTACTGGTCTGATTGGCAGAAGTACAGTTTTTATATTACTCTACAGCTTTGGAGTAGTGTATATGAAGATATCACCGGATATTTCCCCGGTAGTGCAAACGATTAAAAAAAGGTTGGGAATTTAAAATTAATGTGTGCCCTGGATCATTTCTTCTGTCTTCTCGATTCTGCCGCCACCTATGTATCGTTTCAGGTAATACGACTCAAACAGGTCGTTCACCATTACACCTTTTGAAACAGATGCATGAATGAATTTATTATTACCCAGATAGATGCCAACATGTGATACACCCCTTCCATTAGTATTGAAGAAAACAAGATCCCCTTCTTTCAGATCAGTTGTTGACAATTTTGTACTAATTCTGTACTGCTCCCTTGAGACCCTTGGAATCGCTATTCCATACAATGCGGAATACACCCCAACTGTGAAACCCGAGCAATCCACACCACTGGTAGTATTTCCGCCAGTCCTGTACCGAACACCATACCATTCATCAACGGCTTCCAGTAATGATTTGCTTGGCAATGATTCAACCTCTACATCCATCAGAACTGCATATTTAAGCTGTACAGGACTTGCACTTTCCACTTCAGCCGGCTGACTAGCAAATACTTTTTCATACAACTTTACTTCATCAAGTTTTGGTGCAGCAACAGCATCAATGCTTTTTGATCTTGTTTCAGCTGATTGTTTTGATTGCTTTGCAACCTGCTTTACATCAGGTTGCGCCTTGGTATTTGTATTATCCATTTCAGCTTGTGGAATAACTGAAATCTCTTCAATAAATTTTGCTTTGGGGGTTGGGTTCTGTACGCTGGCTACCTGCCTGTTGCTGGTAAAATTCAGCGGCTTAAAAGTAGAACAACTGCTCAGAAAAAAAATAAATGCTAATGCCGGTAAAATCTGCTTAACCATTACGTCTTTCTTTTTAGGATGATTTCATGGGGTTTTTCAAATATACTGTTTGCTATTTCACCAGCCGAAGCAACGCAAAGACAAACAGCTTTTCATTCTCATCGAATGCGGGCAAAAATATAGGTAAATGCCCGAAAAAAACCTTATTCCCTTAACGAATTTTTAATACTAAAATTGCAGCATTTTTAAACTGCTGTAAATCAATATATTAAGTTGATTAGCAGCCTGTGAAAATTGAGAGAAATCAAGCATTGAATTAACCCTTTTTTTACCTATTATTGAATATCAAGACAAAAACACCATGCAAACCTTATTCACCCTAATTACAATGTACATTTTAGCCACCGGATGCAAGAATTCCGGAGGCACACCACTCAGCCATGATGATTCGCTGAACCGCAAACTGATCATTGTTGACACAACGCCGGTTATCCCGCCGCCAAAACCATATTCAGGTCTAGAATATGAAAAAAAAGAAACACTTACAGCAGCCGGAGGAACCAAATCTGTGATCTTTAACTCCAGCGGTACAAAACTGTATGCCATGAACCTGGAAGGAATGAGTGTTTACGAGTTTGATCAGGCCAGCAGAAAGTTGACCAAAGAATTCAAATTCACCCCTACAAGAGGAATGGGTTGGGACTATAACCGCAGCCGCCCAATCAATTCTTTCCAGGAAAAACCCGTAGAAGCCTGTTTCAGTCATAATGATGAAATACTTTGGGTGTCGCTACACAATGCGGAGGGTATTGTTCCAATCTGGGTAAACGATTTTTCAAAAAATACCGGAACGACAGATGCAGAACAAAAAACAAAACCTGTTACGGTTGTTTATCCGGGTTCCAGCAAAAAAGATTCATTCCAAGTACCGTTGATCGAAACAGGTAAAACACCAAAAGTAATTGCCGTTACCTCCGATAGCAGGCATCTGCTCGTCAGCAACTGGCATTCAAGAAACACAAGTGTGCTGGAATTAAACAAAGATGTTTATCCATTTGGAAAAGTGATCAGCACTGTTCCGGTATCAGCTATACCAAGAGGAATAGTGATAGATAATCAAAACAAGAAATCATATATAGCAATAATGGGAGGTGCCAGTTTACATGTTGTGGATAACAACACCTGGAAAACGGATACCGTATTGAATGTATGGTCGAGTCCTAGACATGTGGTGATGGATACCAGCGGACATATATTTGTTTCATTCAATAGCCTTGGAACCATTGCCTGTCTTGAAGCAGGTACAGGAAAGTCTTTATTTACAGCAAAAACTCATGCACAACCAAGAACGATCATGCTGTCGAAAAATCACGAATTCCTTTTTGTGACTTGCTACAGCAGCGACTATGTAGATGTGTATAAGATCAACCCTGATAACTTTGAGAAAGTGGCATCTTTGCCGTGTGGCGGCCACCCTGTAGGTGTAGATATTTATGAAGATGATGAAAAACTGGAAGCATGGGTGTGCAGCTATAGCAGTGGCTCAATTTCAATTTATAGTTTTAAAAAGAAACCCTGATAAAAGATTTTGACAATACGATTAAATGATCTTGTGAGTTATGAAATTCTCTCATCTCCACGTACATACACAATATTCTCTGCTTGATGGTGCTGCCCCGATAAAAAGCCTATATGCAAAAGCCATTAAAGATGGGATGCCTGCATTAGCAATCAGCGATCATGGTAATATGTTCGGCGTTTTTGAATTTGTTGCAGAAGCACATCGCCATAAAAACGAAGATGGTTCTGTGAAAGTAAAACCAGTGGTCGGTTGCGAATTCTATCTCACCGAAACCAGGCACCAGAAAACATTTACCAAAGAACAAAAAGACAAACGGTATCACCAGATATTACTAGCTAAAAATGAAACAGGTTACAAGAACCTGATCAAACTTACTTCGTTGGGTTTTGTAGAAGGCATGTATGGAAAGTATCCGAGAATTGATAAGGAACTTATTTTGAAATATCATGAAGGCCTGATTGCAACAACCTGCTGCCTTGGAGCTTCAGTTCCACAAGCTATTTTAAGAAAAGGTGAAGAAGAAGGAGAAAACGAATTCAAATGGTGGCTAAATATTTTCCAGGATGATTTCTATGTTGAGCTGCAGCGACACGGAATGGCCGAGCAGGACAGAGTAAATGAAGTGCTGATAAAATTTGCCCGGAAGTATAATGTAAAAATCATCGCCAGTAATGATTCGCATTATGTTGAGCAGGATGATTTCAATGCCCATGATATATTATTGTGCATCAATACCGGTGAAAAAATTACAACTCCTGCACTTCGGGATTTTGT
>CAYVSH010000209.1:0-3827 GCA_964453625.1 uncultured Chitinophaga sp. | reverse complement strand
AACCAATTTGATTGGCATTTTGCAAATAGCCAGTTCCTCCAAGAATGTAATTCTTGTCTATTGAGATATTTACTTCATAATCTCCCCATACACCATAAAACTCTCTGCCCACATAGGGTGTGGGATGCCAGCCTTCATAATCATACTCAGCAAGTTTTGGATACCACTGGCTCATGGAGTAACGAACTTTTGAAGTTGGGTTGTCTCTTCCGCTGCGGCGGATCTGCAATGGTACCTGTGCTTCAAATGCCATATCAAAAACAACTTTTGATTTTGGCAGGATGGGTTTATCCAGTTTTACTTCAAGAATTGTTTCCAATACTTTAAATGATTGAGGCCTTCCATTCATTTTTAATGAAATGATCTTCTGATATCCGATCTCATCGGGTTTCAGGTTCAGTATCCTGTCCTTTACTCTTTGATCCCAGTCGGGTCTTCCACCAGGTCCGTTTACTGCACCCTGCCGTCTGCTACGGACATCCATCATACTCCCTGGCTGAAAGGCATTAAAATAAAGATGATAGAACACTTTTGTCAATGTATCAGGAGAGTTATTCCAGTATTCAAGCTTTTGTTTGCCCGTAAACTGGTTGGTCTTCACATTCATATCAATATTCATCATATACTTGACCTTTTGCTGCCAGCGATCAGGTTGTGCAGCACTTGCGAGAGTAATACCTGAAAAAATAAAAAAGAAATAAAAAATCTTACGCATTAATTTTAATTTGAATTGATAAAATTCGCCAAACTATTGTTATGATAAAAACAAAACTTATTGACGGATATCCATTTGTTGCTTATTCCAAAGAAACTCATTCTCCGGCGGCAATGATACAAAAGAGCAAAGAATTTTACGAATGGTTGGATAGGCGGAGAACTATAAGAGATTTTTCTGATAAACCGGTGCCAAAAGAAGTAATTGAAAATATTGTTATGAGTGCATCCACCGCTCCAAGTGGTGCACATAAGCAACCATGGACATTTTGTATAGTAAGTGATCCCGATATTAAAAAACAAATACGTACTGAGGCAGAAAAAGAAGAGTTTGACAGTTATAATGGTCGTATGCCGGAAGAATGGCTGAAAGATCTCCGGCCATTACAAACTGACTGGCATAAAGAATTTCTGGAAACTGCTCCTTACCTCATCATTGTTTTTAAAAAAAGTTATGAATTGAATGAAGATGGAAGCAAGGGCAATGTGTATTATGCAACTGAAAGCTGTGGCCTTTCTTGTGGATTTTTATTAGCCGCTATTCACCAGGCAGGGTTGGGTGCATTGACACATACACCATCACCAATGAATTTTTTAAGCAAAGTTCTGAACCGCCCAGAGAATGAGAGGCCTTTTTTATTGATACCTGTAGGTTATCCTGCTGAAGAATGCTGGGTACCGGATCTGAAAAGAAAAGCAATTGAAGATATTGCAGTTTGGTATTAGCCTTTACCTGCAACCACTATCACAATCTCACCCTTTACTGTTTTCTCACTGAAATAAGCAGCTACTTCTTTCAGCGTTCCCTGTTTGTTTTCCTCAAACATCTTTGAAAGTTCACGGCTCACTGAACATTGTCTGTCCTCACCAAAATAAGTAATGAACTCCTCTAAAGTTTTTACCAATCTTACAGGCGATTCATAAAAGATCATTGTTCTTTCTTCTTCCGCCAGTTGTTTTAATAAAGTTTGTCTTCCTTTTTTTAAAGGAAGAAACCCTTCAAAACAAAAGCGATTGGTGGGAATACCGCTATTAACCAACGCCGGAACAAATGCAGTTGCTCCGGGAAGGCATTCTACTTTTATTCCAACTTTAATACATTCTCTAACCAATAAAAAGGCAGGATCAGAGATACCCGGAGTGCCTGCATCTGTTACTACTGCCATTTTTTTTCCTTCCAGTAATTGGCTAACTAAATGCTGGAGTACTTTATGCTCATTATGCTGATGATAGGGAGTAAGCTGTTTGGTAATCTGGTAATGATTCAAGAGCTTGGAAGTTGTTCTTGTATCTTCTGCCAATACCAGGTCCACTTCCTTCAGCACTTCGATTGCACGAAGCGTAATGTCTTTCAAATTGCCGATTGGTGTGGGAACTAAAAACAACATAGTAAATTGGTGTATTTGTTTATTAGTTAACTGGGTCCCTAAAATTTTAAAATCGTTTAATGCTTTTGGAGAACCCCTAATTAACCAATTTACCGATCAACTAATTAACCGAAACCTCAAAATACTCCATTACCGGGTTAGCCAGTAATTTCTTACTTGCTTCTTCAGCAATTGCTTTTGCATTTTCCGGAGAGTCAGCATCTACCTGGAGTGTGATATTCTTTCCAATTCGTACATCTGCTACGCCGTTTAATCCAAGATTTTCCAAACCACTCATTACGGCTTTTCCTTGTGGATCCAATAATTCTTTAAGCGGCATTACTTTTATCTGAACTGTATATGTCATGCTATTTTGTTTTTGAAGAGCAAAGATAAAAGAACATAAGCAAGCACTACTACCGGAATGGCAAGCCATTTTAATAATAGCAGGGCTGCAATTGCAATGATCAGCAGAATCAACTTAGGCATATTATTTTTCAGTCTGTAATCTTTAAACTTCAAGGCCATTAGTGGAAGATTCGAAACCATAAGCCATGAGAGAATTAATATCAACCCATATAAAAACCATTTATTCAATAACAGATTCACTGCCCATTCTTCATTTACATTCCAGTAAATAAGTGGTAAAGAAGCGACAAAAATACCGACAGCCGGTACCGGCATTCCTTTAAAAGAAAAGGATTGTGTGGTATCAAGATTGAATCTTGCTAATCTCCACGCAGCACCACAAGGAATGAGTAAAGCTGGCAACAAACCAATGATTGAAGCATCCAAAGCTCCTGACTCCTGAGCAAAACTTAGTCGTAGAAACTGGTACATGATTAAACCAGGAGCTACACCAAAACTTACAATATCTGCCAAAGAATCCAACTGCTTACCTATTTCAGAAGTGGCTTTAAATATACGGGCTACAAAACCGTCAAGAAAGTCAACAATAGCTGCCAGCCCAATGAAAAGAGAAGCTAACCATATTTTTTCGGGTGTATTCTCCAATTGCTGCGGGGTAACTATGATATTCCCGTCCCCATCTAGCGGTAGCAATACAATATTTTGTTGAAGTATGAATATAATGGCAATACAGCCAAAGAAAAGATTTAGTAAAGTGAAAAAGTTGGGAATGTTTTTCATTTAATTGGGTTAATTGTTCAGGCTAATCTCCAAATCTGAATACAAAAGTTGATGGCAATAATATGAAAATGCCATGAACATTCAGAAATGACTAATTAACATTACTTCTTTTTCATCAATGCCTCTATATCTTCCACAGTTATCGGTATATTCTTCATCAGGTCTTTATTTCCATTTTTGGTTATCCATAAGTTGTTTTCAATACGAATTCCCATTTTTTCTTCTTCAATATAAATACCGGGTTCAACGGTGAACACCATGCCGGGTTTTATCGGTTCAGTTCTTGTCCCAAGGTCATGTACATCAATACCCAGGTGATGCGAAATTCCATGGTATAAATATTTGCGGTAAGCCCTGTTCTCAGGGTCTTCATTTTTTACATCGCTTTTTTTCAACAACCCGATTTTTAAAAACTGCTGAGTTGCTTCTTCTCCCACTTTATCAGTGTAATCAACAATGCTGATACCCGGCTTTAATATGCTTTTGGCATAATCATGCAAGTGCAAACAGGCGTTGTAAACAGTTTTCTGTCTTCTTCCAAACTTTCCATTTACGGGAATAGTACGGGTAAGATCGGCACAGTAACCACCATATTCT
>CAYVSH010000208.1:0-3971 GCA_964453625.1 uncultured Chitinophaga sp. | reverse complement strand
TTCAGCGGCGCCATCAAAAGCTAATAGAAGAATCTCCTTCCCCTTTTATGACTGATGAGTTACGTTACAATATGGGTGAAGCAGCAAAAAAGGCTGCCCAGGCAATCAACTATGAAAGTGTGGGAACAATAGAATTCCTGGTGGACAAACACCGTAATTTCTACTTCATGGAAATGAACACCCGTATACAGGTGGAGCATTGTGTAACAGAGGAAGTGATCAATTTCGATTTGATTAAGGAACAACTGAAAATAGCAATGGGAGAACGGATATCAGGGGCTGATTATATCCCGGCAAATCATGCAATAGAATGCCGTATCAATGCCGAAGATCCTTACAATGATTTTAGACCTTCTCCCGGCAGAATAACTTCTTTGAATCAACCCGGTGGACATGGTGTCCGTGTGGATAGCCATGTATATGCTGGTTATGTTATCCCTCCTTATTACGATTCAATGATTGCAAAACTTATTACTGTTGCCCAGACAAGGCAGGAAGCCATTCAAACCATGTACAGAGCCCTTAGTGAGTATGTGATTGAAGGTATTAAAACAACGATACCACTTCATTTGCAGCTGATGCAAGATGAAAGATTCCGCAGCGGTGATTTTAATACTAAATTCCTGGAAAGCTTTACCCTTAAGTAATTCCATAAAAATTAACAGCCAGGCTTTGTATCTGCTGATGACCAGTGGGTTAATCTGCTATCGAATATCTTCTACACAAGGCTGAAATCTATCTACACAAGAATAGGTTCATAGTCTACGGGTTAAAATATCTGCTCAGGTTATTTTGCAGCCTATTAATAAAATCAATACCCATGATACTGATAGTAGACGATAACAAAAAGTATGTTGAACGGCTTATTGACATGCTTGAA
This sequence comes from uncultured Chitinophaga sp., assembly GCA_964453625.1. GTDB lineage: Bacteria > Bacteroidota > Bacteroidia > Chitinophagales > Chitinophagaceae > JJ008. Next base: position 3,091 of record CAYVSH010000208.1, on the reverse strand, counting down.
GAGGTTGCAGATACTTCATCAATAACTGTTGCCCATAATTATGATGATGCAGTGCAGAAAATTGCATTTGAAAAACCTTCTGTTGTTCTGCTGGATATGAATATGCCCGGTAAAAGTGGCTTCGAGGTGTTACGTTATATAAAAAGCGGCCGGTGGGAATGTAAAATTGTAATGGTAACCAATCATTCAAACGATAGTTACCGCAGACTTTGCAAAGAAGCAGGTGCCGATCATTTCCTGGATAAAAGCAAAGAATTTGATCTTATCCCATCCATTGTCGAACGTATGATAGCTTAGCTGAAAACAAAAAGTAAATCATCATCCCAATCTTAGACCTGAGAACATGAAAATTACTTTGAAAGAAATCAAACCGATCGTATCCTCTGCCGGCAGTAACCAAAAAGTGTTGATGGCAGTTGTAAATGAAAATGGAAAGATATTGCAGACCAACGCAAGGATGCAAAAACAATTACAATTGAAAAATCCACGGGAAGGGGAGTATAATCTTTTTGACCTTGTTCATCCTTTTTATATTGAAAGTTTGTCGAATGCATTTAAGACATCCAGCATCTTAAGCCGTTCAGAATCTGTAAATGTCTTAATAAAGAACGGGGTTTATCATCCAATATCTTTACAGATAAACACTTTGTCTGCAGAGAAAAATGGATTAAAAACGTTTTTCTGCATGGGTTCGTTCAACAAACTCCAGAAAAACTCACTTAGTCCTGTTCCGAAAGATAATACCAGCAGAGATTATTTTTTTCGTTCGTTCCTGGACTATTCATCAGATCTCGTATGGGCAATTAATGAAGAATCAAGGTTAGTGCTGGCTAACAATATCTTTTTGCAGTATTTCAACCTTGACGAGTCAGATTTAAATAAAAAAATATCAGAGATTCTTCCACTTTCAGTGGCAGATGCATTATATGAAAAACATTTAAAGGTTTTTCAGACAGGTATTCCGCTCGAGTCTATTGAGCTTGGGAAACTGGCAGATGGTACAAAAAACAGATTCAGGGTTACCCTGTTCCCTTCCAAAGATCAGGACGGTAATAAAATAATTGGCGGAATAGCCAAGGATCAGTCTGAGGGATATATTATAGAAAAGAAGCTGGAAGCTGCCAATGAGAGATTGATCAACTTGAGTAAGATAACTTCCGATGCCATATGGGAGTGGGATATGCTTTCCGGGGATATTCTCAGGAATGAAAAACTGACAGAACTGACAGGATTTCTAACAGAAGACCAAAAAGGCCTTTCCTGGTGGATCGGTCGTATACATCCTGAAGACCGTAATAAGCTAAGTGATATATTAAAAGATGTTACTGATAAAGGATTGCAATCATGGGAAAGTGAGTACAGGTTTTTATGTGCGGATGGCGAATATAAAAACATGCTGGATCGTGGGTTTGTAATTTACAATAACGGCATGCCGGTTAAAATGATCGGGTCGTTGAGTGATATTACAAACCAGAAACTGATGGAGAACCTATTGATCGAAGAAAGGCTACGTCAGTATAAGATCATATCTGAATCAGCGATGCGGATACAAGAGCAGGAACGTAGCAGATTGGGCAGAGAAATGCATGATAATGTGAACCAGATACTCTCCACAATAAAACTATTTGTAGGCATGCTGAAAGCTTCAACTAAAGAAGAAGCAGATATAAAAAAGAAAACAGAGGAGTACACTGTAATGGCAATTGAGGAGATACGGAAACTCTCGAAAGAGATGGTAGCGCCTCAGCTTGATGGCCGCCAATTGACCGAGCAAATAAAGAATATAATAGCAGATATCGAATTATCAACTGTTTTAAGGATAAAATTCACTCATGATAATGAAAATGAATTGCTCAGTCCCGGCAAAAAACTGGCACTGTTTAGAATTGTGCAGGAGCAGTTCAAGAATATCATCAAATACAGCAAAGCCACAAAAGTGGAATTATTGCTTCATTGTAAAAGTGGGACAGCCCAACTGGTAATAAAAGATAATGGAATCGGTTTTGATCCCAAGAAAATAAGCAGCGGTATCGGCTTGTCGAGTATTCGTGAAAGAGTAAAGTTCTATAGCGGAAAAACCGAACTCATTTCATCACCGGGAAACGGGTGCGAATTGATCGTGAGCATCCCTTTAATTGATTAGCAAAAAGAGGTAGTGTAAGCTTGAAGAAGTTACCTTCCTTCTGAAGCATCTTCGCATTTCTCTACTTCTTTACCTACCTCATCCATAAAAGCCTGGTCATCTTTGTATTTTTCTTTTATCTTCTCCTCGAAATTTTTACGGGCATCTTTTGCAGCGTCTTTCGCTGCATCGTCAGTTGCTTTGTAAACTTTTTCGTTTAGGCTGCACCATTGTTGGGCGATTGATGCAGCTGATTCCTTTTTACTTCCACAGGAAATAAGGAAGAGGCAAAGAATTGAAACTGCGATTTGATATAAATGTTTTCTCATAAAATGAATTTCATTAATAAAGTAAGGTAGAGATTTTTTTTCAAAATGCTTTTTTTCAGGTGATTAGTTTTTTTTATATTCGGTAATAAAACGAATTGCCATGCTAAAAATCGGAAATCTAAAATCAGGTGATATCATTATGGTTAATGATGACGGAATAATGAGGCAGGGGAAAGTAGTGAAAACAAGCCAGGAAGAAAACCAGGCTTTGGTTAATAATGGTGTCCAGGAATTCTGGTATAGTCCCGAAGAGATGGAGGCAGTTCCGCTTGATGAAAGCCAGTTACTGAAGCTGGGATTCACAAAAGAAGACCAGGATGGGGCCGTAAAATATAAAAAGGATTCTTTTCGTTTGGTTACCCCAAAAAAAGGTGACTTTTCAAATGTAGAAATGTGGTGGAGAGAGGACAGGCGGCATTTCAGTTTTCATTTGGGGGTACATGAGTTACAAAATCTCCACCTGGATATGACAAAAGTCCACCTGGATATGGCCTAAATGCCTGATAATTATTGATATTATCTTTGCAGGGGGCTGTTTTCCACATATCCACTAAAAATTATCAGGGTTATTTCTTTTTTCCCCTTGATACTCCTACCTTTGCGTTCCCAAAAATTATATGTCGAAACAACCACTTATTAA
>CAYVSH010000207.1:0-3974 GCA_964453625.1 uncultured Chitinophaga sp. | reverse complement strand
TATCCATCAGCAATTCCGGTATGCTACGATGAATATCGATCTTCAGCATACTTTCATCGGTTTCATCCATTTTATCAGACACTCTCTCTTTTACATCCTGTAACACTTTAGAAAGGTACTGACCAATAAATACAGAGATGATTGCTGGCGGTGCTTCATTAGCTCCTAAACGATGATCATTTGGTGCAGAAGCAATTGATGCTCTTAAGATATCAGCATAATCATGTACTGCTTTGATGGTATTCACAAAGAAAGTAAGGAACATCAGGTTGGTCTTAGGAGTTTTGCCCGGTGCTAATAGATTAACACCTGTATCAGTTGCCATACTCCAGTTGTTATGCTTACCACTTCCGTTGATGCCCGCAAATGGTTTTTCATGTAGTAGCACTCTCAGGTTATGACGACGGGCAACCCTGTCCATCACATCCATCAATAATGAATTGTGGTCAACCGCTAGACTTACTTCTTCAAATATCGGGGCACATTCAAATTGAGAGGGGGCCACTTCATTATGTCTTGTCCGTAATGGGATGCCCAGTTTGTATGCTTCGGTTTCGAAATCCCTCATGTATGCATAAGTTCTTTCAGGAATTGAACCGAAGTAATGATCTTCTAATTGCTGGTTTTTTGCTGATGAATGTCCATAAACTGTTCTTCCGGTCATTACAAGATCCGGACGGGCATTGAATAAAGCTTCATCAATAACAAAGTACTCCTGCTCCCATCCTAAAGTAACCGTTACTTTGCTTACATTCTTATCAAAATAATTACAAACATCTACTGCTGCTTTACTCAAAGCTTCAGTTGCTTTTAATAAAGGAGCTTTATAATCTAACGAATGGCCGGTATAAGAAACGAATATTGTTGGAATGCATAATGTTTTGCCATTACCGATTTCCATGATAAAGGGTGGTGAAGAAGGATCCCACGCAGTGTATCCTCTTGCTTCAAAAGTGGCCCTTAATCCTCCACTTGGAAATGAAGAAGCATCCGGCTCCTGTTGTACCAATGCATCACCTTCAAATTGTTCAATAGCAGTTCCATCACCCTTTAATGTGAAGAATGAATCATGCTTTTCAGCAGTGGTTCCTGTAAGTGGTTGAAACCAGTGTGTGAAATGAGTAACACCTTTACTTTCTGCCCATGCACGGATGCCTGTGGCGATCTGGTTGGCCATAGCCCTGTCTATCTTTTGATTATTCTTTATGGATGATTGCAGGCTCTTATATGCCTCATCACTCAGGAACTCCCTGGCAGTTTTCAGGGTAAACACATTGCTTCCAAAAACCCCGGTAATTTTTTCCGACTTTTCAACTTTTGTATCCTGATTGGTGACCAGGTTGTTGATTGCAGTGAAACGTAATGACATTGTTTTTTATTTTCAGCAAAAAAAAGTCATTGATAGGAAAATGCCAATTATTTCTGGTAATTACAGCAAAAAAATCATTTTATGGGGATAAAATTGGGAAAAATATAAATATTGACACTAATTAGATGAGTAAAATCAAAATTTAATGTGTATTATATTTATTTTTAATATTACTTATAAACATACCACTAAGTCTTTTCCAATCAATCAGTGCTACCATAGGAACAACAAGCAAGGGGATAATAACACTCCGGTACCTCACAATTGCACCCAGGTTGTTTACACTAAATCCAATTGCCAGCAAAAGTGAAAATGAAAAGAATAGGCAAAAATTCAGCAAGTTTCTTGATTCAAATCCGTTTTTGCGACAAAACAAGAAAATGATAAATAATAAAAAGATTATCGATAGTTCAAGAGCAGCAGCTAGAGAAAGAATGTGTTTTACATCACCAGGGTTGGGACGAAGCATTGACAGGTTTATTGCTTGTGGTGTGTTCTTAAGAAAACTGATAGCTGTGGGTTCAAGCTCATCTGTTTTTATTGTGGAATTGCCTCCTGCAATATTTATAAAATCCTTTTGCTTGTTCACTACCGTTTGTGGAAGGTCTAGTTGCGGACTGATATACCGAACCGTAAAAAATAAAACAATATATAAAAGGTACAGGCCTCCGAATATGGCCAACCCGTATTTTGGTTTTCTAGTTGCCGCAAACCATGCAATGATGGCAGGAATAATGATTACGATAATAAAATTTCGTAATACCAATAACAACAAAAGCCCTGTAAGAAAACTAAGTATTCTTCTTATTCCAAACCGTTTTTCCTTGATGCCAAAATAAAGGGCATATATAACAAGGCTGATTCCTGTAAAGATTAGTCCTTCTTTGTGAAGACCGCTTGTCCAGTATAAAAAAGAGGGGACAAAGAAGATACCAAGCAGCACCTGCAATTTTCTTTTTGGAAAAACATCTGCCATCACCCGGTAAATGGCAATTGGTCCGAATAAGGTGATGAAAGAGTAGAAAATCACATTTACATAATAATGTCCAAAACTTAAAATGTGAAAGACCGATAACAACTTAACGAATACATTTCCCTTCAGATCATTCCAATAAGAATCACTACCGGCAAAAAAACCATCTACACCTGCTGTATTGTAGGGGTCTTTAAAAAGATTGGTGAAGTATTCATGCGGATCATTGAATAATAATTTGTATTCATCAAGACCAATAAAGTGATAGCTCCAGGTATCCTGCATTTGGGCCAGGCCGCCGTAATAAATACCGATCCAGCCATAAAAAATACCGGCCATGATCTTTATTAAGAAGATAATGACAAGCTGGGCTTTGCTTAAACCTGTTTGGGTAAAGAACTTCACTTTCGTTATCAGCCAGGCAAACAATACCAGGTATGCAACAAATAAAAGATATTCCAAAGGGGGAAGGTTTTATCATCGCAAAATAGACATAATTGCTGTGATTGTCACCACAAAGTTGACAACTAATTAAAGCAGCTCCGGTGCAGTTCCATTAAATTTGCAGCCTGAAACGATTTATTACTTAAGGACAAATTTCAAATTGAAATTAAATGGAAGTAACAGTAAAAACAGCGCAGCAGCTACGATTGACAGAAGAAGAATTTGAACTCATCAAACAAAAATTGGGACGTACTCCCAACTTCAATGAACTCTGTGCTTTCTCCGGTATGTGGAGTGAGCATTGCAGCTATAAGAATTCCATTAAGTGGTTAAAGACATTGCCAAGAGAAGGTGGAAGAATGCTGGTAGCAGCAGGAGAAGAGAATGCAGGTCTCATGGATATCGGCGATGGGCTTGGTGTTGTTTTTAAAATTGAATCACATAATCACCCTTCTGCTATCGAACCATTTCAGGGAGCAGCCACAGGTGTGGGTGGAATTCACAGGGATATCTTTACCATGGGTGCAAGGCCTATTGCTGCGTTGAATTCTTTACGCTTTGGAAAATTAGAAGAAGATAAAACACAGCATCTTTTATCAGGAGTAGTGCATGGTATCGGGCACTATGGAAATTGTTTTGGTGTGCCCACTGTTGGTGGTGAAATATATTTTGATCAGTGCTATCATACCAACCCATTGGTAAATGCAATGAGTGTTGGTATAGTAAAAGCTGGCGAAACAGTTTCTGCTACTGCATTGGGAAAAGGGAACCCGGTTATGTTTGTTGGCAGTGCTACTGGTAAAGACGGAATTGGTGGTGCTTCTTTTGCCTCAGCAGATATAACTGCAGAAAGTGCACAGGATTTACCAGCAGTACAAGTTGGTGATCCCTTCCAGGAAAAGAAATTGCTGGAAGCTTGTTTAGAAGTGATACAAACCGGTGCTGTGGTGGGTATGCAGGATATGGGTGCGGCCGGAATTATTTGTTCTACTGCAGAGATGAGTGCAAAAGGTGAAGTGGGTATGCGGATCGATCTTGATAAAGTGCCCACAAGACAAAGTAACATGAAAACATGGGAGCTTTTACTTAGTGAAAGCCAGGAAAGAATGTTACTCGTTGCACAAAAAGGAAGGGAACAGGATGTGATTGACGTATTTACCAAATGGGATCTTCCTTGTTCAGTAATTG
>CAYVSH010000206.1:1550-3996 GCA_964453625.1 uncultured Chitinophaga sp. | reverse complement strand
GTAAGGTTTTAATTATGTTTAAAAATAAGTTTTCACTCGTAGAATTTAAAGCATTTTGAGAATTAAAAAATTAATTTGCTGTATGAAGCCGGGGCTATGCTTTATTTTGATTTTATTTTCTTTTTCTCCGACGATTGCACAGAATGATTCGTTGGATGATGCGGCACTGGCCCGCATGGTTAATCTTTCAGAAGTGGTCATCCGTACTGATCTTAATATAGCCCGGTTCATCAACCAGGTAAAGAATGATACTACTTTTTATAAAGCATTCCGGAACTTACGGGTCTTGGGTTTTACCTCCTGGAATGATATCCGCATCAGGGATAAGAAGGGCAAAATAAAGGCATCATTAATGAGTAAGACAAATCAAATAAGAACAAATGTATGCCGTACTATGACTGTTTTGCAGGAAAAGTCCAGCGGAGATTTTTATAGTAATGATGGCAGTTATAATTATTATATCGGAGAAATGTATGCCGGATTGTTTTTTACCAAAGGAACTGTTTGTGGCGAAACCAATGTTGTAAAAGGAGTTGATTTTAATCCACGGTCAAGATCGGGATTGGCTAAGCACAAGGAGCAATTAAAGATGCTTTTTTTTAATCCGGGGAAAAAAATTCCGGGAATCCCGTTTATTGGTGATAAGATAGACATATTCGATCCGGATCGGGCAAAGTATTATGATTTTTCACTTGACTATGGTGATTATGAAGGACAGTCTTGCTATGTTTTTTCGATTAAAGCAAAATCAAATGAAGATGGTGGCCGAAAAAGTAAAACCGTTATTGATAGTATGATAACCTGGTTCAATACTAAAACAATGGAGGTGATGGCCCGCCGATATGATATGAGCTATGATGCAGGTGTGTATGATTTTGATGTACATATGGAAGTGGAGATGACAAAGTTTGGTGAATACCTTGTTCCAAAACTGTTAAGATACATTGGAAACTGGGATGTAATAATGAAAAAGAGGGAAAGAGGATTGTTTACAGCTACCTTATTTGATTTTAACTGACAGAACGTTGCTTGCCATATTTTCTCCATTTATCTATTACCTGTTCAATATCATCAGGTAAAGGGGCTTCAAAAAATAATTCTTTTCCGGAAACAGGATGAATAAAGCCGAGTGTTTTGGCATGTAATGCCTGCCGTTTGCATATATCAAAGCAGTTGTCAACAAACTGTTTGTACTTTGTATATACTGTTCCTTTTACAATTTTATCACCACCATAAAAATCATCGTTAAATAAAGGATGACCTATATGTTTCATATGCACTCTGATCTGGTGGGTACGTCCGGTCTCTAATACACATTCTACTAAAGTTACATAGCCGAATCGCTCAAGTACATTATAATGTGTGATCGCTTCTTTTCCATGATCACCCTCAGGATAAGCTTCAAATAATTTCCTGTATCGCAGATTTCTTCCTACATGAGCTACAATTTTACCGTTGTCATCCACTACATCACCCCAAACCAAAGCAACATATTTCCGGCTGATGCTGTGATCAAAGAATTGTTTGGCAAGATGCCGCATGGCAATATCTGTTTTAGCCAATACTAATAAGCCACTGGTGTTTTTATCAATACGGTGTACAAGGCCAAACCTTGGCAGCACATCTTCAGATATGGAAGGATCTTTTTCTTTCAGATAATATGAAACACCATTTAATAAAGTGCCGCTATAATTGCCACTACCCGGATGAACGACCATTCCGGCAGGTTTGTTAATGATCATCAGATCGTCATCTTCATACACTATATTAAGATCCATCTTTTCAGGAACCACATCTGTCTGGTCCGGGCTCATATCAGAATATATAACAATGGAATCGTTGGGTTTTATCTTGTAATTGGATTTTACCTCTTTGCCATTTACCAGCACCATCCCTAGTGTAATAGCCTGTTGCAGTTTGTTACGGGTAGCATTTTCGATGCGCTGCATCAGGAATTTATCAATGCGAAGGGGATCCTGTCCTTTGTCAATCGTAATGCTAAAACGTTCATACAACTCATCACTGCTCTCAGTAGATTCAATTTCCGGTTTATCCAATTCTTCACTCATAATAGTAGCAAAGGTAATGGTTGGGGTTTTGTTGGTAAATTTGCTTCTTAGTAATGGAAAAGCAACAAATCATATTCAGGGATCTGGGCCGCATGGACTACCAGGCCGCATGGGACTACCAGGAAAAATTATTGCAAGAAAATGTGAAGCGGAAATCTGAAGTCGGAAGTTCAAAGTCAGAAGTGAATGAACCATATACACAGCACTACCTGCTTTTCACGGAGCATCCGCCTGTTTATACTTTAGGAAAAAGCGGTAATAAAGAAAATGTTTTGCTGAGTGATAATGAATTAAAAGAAAAAGACATTCAGTTCTTTCACACCAATCGTGGCGGCGATATCACTTTCCATGGCGAAGGTCAGATTGTAGGTTATCCG
>CAYVSH010000206.1:0-1540 GCA_964453625.1 uncultured Chitinophaga sp. | reverse complement strand
TTGAAAGATTTTATACCGATATTGGTAAATATCTCCGCAACCTGGAAGAAGTAATCATTCTTACACTTGGTGATTATGGTATCCCAGGGGAACGTTCAGCAGGAGAAACAGGAGTGTGGATTGATTCAATGATACCGGGGAGGGAAAGGAAAATATGTGCAATTGGTGTACGATGCAGCCGATGGGTTACTATGCATGGGTTTGCATTTAACATTAATACTGATCTTTCCTACTTTGATAATATCATTCCATGTGGTATAACCAATAAGCAGGTTACTTCTCTTGAAAAAGAATTAAGGAAAAGGATTGATATGGATGAAGTAAAGGAAAGGGTAAGAAAGAACTTTGAGAAAGTATTCAATGCTGAATTATTATCAGAAGTCCTTCTCTAAATAGAATTTGTGTTTTTCTATCAGTTTGCCGTCTTCGTATAATTCAAATTTGAACCAGCCTGCATGCAGGAAAGTGGCTTTATCTAATTTGAAATTCTTTTCTTTCACTTCTTTGAGCTCAAATAAAAAGTCGCCACTGTCTTCAAAAAACTTAATCGAATATTTTTTTGATTTCTCATCATCTGGTAAGCTGATATTTACATTGCCATCCCGATAAGTATACACATATAATGATGGTCTGTAACCGGTAGGTTTATTTTTTATAGTTACCGGGTTCGGTACAGCTACAGAGTCTACACCGGGGAAACCATCAATTAAAGCAACAAATGGATTAACTCGTTTTACAGAGTCGTATGGGTTGCCATTGTAATTATTTGTTGTTGAGTCACTGTTCTTATTATTCACTGTCACAACTGGTGGTGTTACTCTTCGGATGGTATCTTTAATTGGCTTTTTTGTTTTACTGAATTGGTACAAACCCTGGTCCTGTAGAATATAAAGCCTGTAAAACATATGGTCGTTGGTAGCATTCAGATCGGCAAACCCGTTTTGCGGTAAGGTAGGGTCTAATACAGTAAGAATTGTTTTAAAACCTGTAAGACTATCAAAAGATCGTTGAATGCTTATTTGTTTCACATTCGGAAGAGTATTTGTCCAGCCAACAATAATTCGGTTATTACCGGCATTGATCAGCGAAAACCGGGGAAGAGTATCTTGTGCCTGCAGTGTGTGTACAGAAAAGAATAAAAAAAGGATAACCAGTTTTTTCATGCTCATAAAACGAAATAAATATTGCCTGTCTGCCGTCAGGTAGGGATTCGTTTAACTGTTTCAACAAAGATAGGGCAGCAAAAGCTAAAATTCAGAATATTAACGTTCTCTTGTTAAGCGATTTGTTTCCCTGTAAACCGCCGCTGTGAATTACAAGTATTCTGCTTCTTGAATTAAAAGAATCATTTGATACAAGGTCCATCACACCAAAAAATAATTTCCCTGTATAAACAAAGTCAGTTGGGATATTTGTTTGTGCGTAGAAATCATTCATGAAATTTATAAGTGCTGGTTTCATTTTTGCGTAGCCGCCAAAATGATAATTATGATTTACTATAAATGCCCTTTTTTTATCAATTAATATATATCTTATTTTT
>CAYVSH010000205.1:1071-4088 GCA_964453625.1 uncultured Chitinophaga sp. | reverse complement strand
AGTAAAAAAAACAGATGAGGTTTGTTACAACCCCAACCTGGTAGTTGATACAAGTAAAAAAAGTATCAAATCTATGGCAGTGGCAGTGATTGGTGGTGATAGCATAAAAATCAATTACCATTCTCCGGGTGTTCGTAAAAGAATTATCTGGGGTGGCTTAGTTCCTTTTGATGAAGTATGGGTTACCGGTGCCCATGATGCAACTACATTAGAAATAGGGAAGCCATTCGAAATAGGAGGTAAAAATATACCTGCTGGTAAATATGCCTTTTTTACAATCCCCGGCAGAGATGAATGGGTCGTAATAATAAATAAGAATTGGGAGCAGCATCTTGCCACTCAATATGATGAAAAAGATGACATCGTTCGGATAACAGTAAAACCAATGGAGAATGATCATACAGAAAGATTGCAATATTTTGTTGAGAAGAATAAGCAAGGGGTTTCGATAGCCGTTGCTTGGGAAAGGTTGAAGATCATGTTCCCTGTTTTAATAAACCAATAATTAAAATGAGATATTTTGTACTATCCTTTATTTTATTTTTTGTTTCCTGTAATGAAGCAAAAGAGAATGCAGAGGTTACTGACAATAAAAACGAATTTCAGTTGGATGGAATTAATATGGCTACTTTAGCTGGAGAAAAAATTGATTGGAATAAATATAAAGGAAAAGTAGTTTTTATCAACTTCTGGGCTACCTGGTGTGGACCTTGTTTGAAGGAAATGCCATCTATTGAAAATGCAATAAGAATTTTAAAAGGCAAGAATATTGAATTCCTTTTTGCATCAGATGAATCAGTAGATGTTATTGAAAAATTTAAGAATGATAATAATTTCCCATTTAATTATGTTCAGGTCTTAAATCAGCAGGAATTGAATATAATGGCATTGCCTACTACATTTATCTTTTCATCAGACGGTAAATTGGCTTTTAATGAGCCTGGGCTTAGGTATTGGGATCGTAAAGAAAATATTGATTTACTGCTTAATAAAATCGAATGAAAATATTAGTAACAACATTTATTTTAAGTTCCATCTTTTATTCCTGCTCCAATAATGGAGCCAATGAAAAGAAACTTTCTGTTGTAGAATTTGCTTCTCCCACATCTGACTCTTGTGCTGAACCTTATTTATTCACTGATAAAAATGGAACTGTTCATTTATCATGGATTGAAAAAAAGGGTAAAGAGAGTTGGCTAAAATTCTCTGTCCTTGAGAACGAAAAATGGACACAGACTGCTACAATTGCTTCAGGAAATAACTGGTTTGTTAATTGGGCAGATTATCCCGTGTTAGTATCGGATGGAGAAAATATGATGGCGCATTACCTGGAAAAAAGCGATACAGCAAAATTTACCTATGATGTAAAATTGCTGTATTCAGCAGATAAAGGCAAATCATGGTCAACTCCCATAGCATTACATAATGATAACAAAAAAGCGGAACATGGGTTTGTTTCAATGGTTGATGCCGGTGATAAGTTTTTCGTTTCCTGGTTGGATGGCAGAAATACAACTGCAGAGGGGGAAGGACATGGTAATCACCATGGCTCAATGACAATTCGGGGGGCCTTTTTTTCAAAATCCGGCGTAAAGGAAAGTGAATGGGAACTAGATAGCAGGGTTTGTGATTGTTGTCAGACAATTGCAGCTATCACAAGCAATGGACCAGTTGTTATTTATAGGGATAGATCGGAAGAAGAAATAAGGGATATGTCAATTGTTCGATATGTAAAGGGAGAATGGACAACGCCAAAAACATTATTTTCCGATCACTGGAAAATTGCCGGTTGTCCTGTAAATGGTCCCAGAGCGGATGCCATTGGGAATAATCTAGCGGTAGTTTGGTTTTCAATGAGTGATAAAAAAGGTCAGGTAAAAGTTGCTTTCTCCAAAGATGGTGGTGCTACATTCAAAGACCCCATACAAATTGATGAAGGGAATTCGATTGGAAGGGTAGATATTATTATGCTTGATGAACATACTTCGATGGTGACCTGGATGGAAGGATCAGAAATAAAAGCAGTGAAAGTAAATGACGATGGCACAAAAGAATCATCCATTACTATTGCTTCTTCTTCTGAATCAAGGTTAAGTGGATTCCCCCAGATGACCAAATCAGGCAATAAAATATTTTTTGCATGGACGGATGACAAAGACAAGATAATTAAAGTGGCAAACCTTTTATTATAAGGATTTGTAGCTGATAAAAAAATTTTCCAGTTACGCAGCGATGATGTGAAATAAAAGAAACGTTTCAGCTAGAAACCCATGACGATATTATTGCTGTTACTTCAAAAGTAAAATTGGCACGTCAGGAATAAAGGCACTTTTATTTGTTAGCATTTATCTATGCTTCTTTTACCAAATAATGCTATGCCTTTGTAGTTTCTTTCTTTAAGCATATCAATATTTTTTTTAACTACAAAAAGGAACTATAAGTTTTACCGCTTCCAGGATCATAAATGTCGCCGTCCTTCCATTCATCATCTCCATCAAAATTAAATCCCAAAAGCATAACAAGCTTTAGAATGAGGTTGATTTTTTACCTTATCTGGGTTACTATTATCAAACTTTTACTTTTCATTAATGATTGATTATTTCAGCCAAACAATTTTACCATAAAATATTTCATCTTATTTATAAATCTGGATTGTGGTAGGCTCTTTACCAACAGTACGCCAGGTGCCTGTTATATTATCTGCCTTGTTTCATTTTCCTTAATTTTCAGTTAAAGACTATTCTCTTTCCTTCAGATTTTCAAAAGTCGTATCATAATCTGACCGAAGGGTTCCCATCAACCTATCCCAAATAGTAAAATACAATCCATAGTTTCCCTTAAAATATTGATGATGCAGGTTATGACTCACAGAAGTATTCATCCATTTTCCAAACCAATGCTTATTAAATCCTTTAGGATAAATTTCAAAGCCTAAATGTCCATATACATTATATACAAGGCTTATAACAAAAAAACACATCAGGTGAATACTGTGTACAGGAATAGTAAACAGGAAG
>CAYVSH010000205.1:0-1061 GCA_964453625.1 uncultured Chitinophaga sp. | reverse complement strand
CCACAATTGCTTCGAGTGGATGAAAAGCATAAGCTGCCCACGGCGATGGATTAGTGGATTTATGATGTACAAGATGCACCCTTTTAAATAGCCAGGGATGGTGCATGATCCGGTGAGCCCAATAAAAATAGGTGTCATGTATTAAAAGCATTAATGGAAAAGCCAGCAAGAAATAAATAAGGCTGTGTTCATCAATATCCTTGTAAAAACTAGTGTGTGGTCTTATGGTATCACTGTACAGCATTAATAAAGGTGGCACAGAAAAGATAATTACCGAAAGAGTTGAGAAGCCCAGTTCCCGGCCATAGTCTTTTATTTTTGGAAACTTAGCCTGTATTTTTTTATAGGAAAGCCTTTTTCTAAAAAAAACATAATACACCAAAAAGAAGGGTAAAGAGATAAAGAAATATTTAACAGCATTGTCGAGCAGTAGAAAAACAAATTTATCCCAGGTCATAGTTGTGATTTTTTAATAACCAAAACTATGACCAGTATTATGCTTAAAAAATAACCTGGGTTATTTTCCTTTACCTGCTAATCTGCTCCGGAGCCTGCTTAGGCTTGGAGCTTCTATGCCAAGGTAACCGGCAATATATTTTACAGGTATTCTTTGTAAAGCGCCTGGGAATGTATTTTCAAGTGCAAGATATCTGTCTTCAACACTTAATGCTTTTACGTTTTGCTCGTTCATCAAAACCAGACGCAGTTCTTCAGCAAGTATTTGGCTGAATAAGGTTTCAAATTTGGGGTTAGTTTTAAAAATTAAGGGAAGTTTTTCCTTCTCTAAAATAAGTGCTTCGCAATCCTCAATAGCTATAAAATTTTTGTGTGATGGGCTGTTATTAACAAGTCCTTCAGTATAAGTAAAAAAACATCCTTCGTGTTTAAATTCAGCTGCCTTTTCGTTTCCAGTTTCATCCACAAAAGTGGTAACTATAAATCCTTTATTCAGGAATCCGATAAACCGGCAATATTCTCCTGCCCTGAGTATATAATCACCCTTGGCATATTGTTTAAAATCACTGTATTGGAGGCTTTCCTCAATCTCTTCCCGGCTGATT
>CAYVSH010000204.1:0-4106 GCA_964453625.1 uncultured Chitinophaga sp. | reverse complement strand
TCTGTTTTTGGCTGAGTTATATGATCTGCCTGGGAAACTAATTCATTTATACCCGGTAATTCTATTCTTACCCTTTTTCTCATTCCAAAATGTGTATCCCCGGCCTGTTTCATCCTTTCGCCGTCGGTGTCAGGAACTATCTTTTTTGCTTCATCTTTATAAGCTTCCGGATCTCTTTTTGCAATGTGATATAAGAATGTGCCTGCTTTATAAAACCAGTCAGGCTCCTGCGGATATTTTTCTGTCATTCGTCTATAAAAGGCAATCAGTTCTTCTTCTGAAGCTTTCTTATCATACTTATCAAATGACATAATTACTATTTCTGCATCTTTATTCCGCTCCAGCCTTTCCAGCATATTCCATAATTTATAGTAACCTCCAATAGAACCAGGAGTTAATGAAATGATGGTACGATAAACTGATTCTGCTTCAGAATAATGATTCCATTGCTCATATAAAGTAGCCAGGAAATAATAATCCTCCATCTTATCATAATACCTGAGTCTGAAACCGTCAACCAAGCAATCCCTTAACTTACTTGCAGGAATCAACTTTGACTGTGCTGTATAATAATCCAGGAAAGAATCTGGATCGAGGAAATTTTTTATTGCCAGATTAAAAATCACATCTCCTTCCTGCCAACGTCCTTGTCCATACAAAAGTTTACCCAGGAAATGATATACCAACGGATTTGTATTATTGATCGCAATAGTTTTCTTGAAGAATCTTTCAGCCGTTTTTAGATCTCTATTTTCATATGCCTGTACAGCATAAACAAAATGGCCTAAAACATCATTCTTTGCCAGCTTCAGTGTATCAATTTCACAAGGTGACACTACTTGCAAACTTAAACTTTCTGCAATCGGAGGTGAATAAACTTCTGTTTCAAAAAAATGATAACCTCTTTTTCTTAAATCCGCTTCATAAAAAAAAGAATCAGCAATAGCATATTGGGTAGTATTCATATATACATATCCAAGCCGTTCAAAAGGAAGATAGTGCCTTGAATTAATATCAATACTACGGCGAAACAACTCTTCAGCCATCAGCAACTGCTTCTGACTTTCATACAGCAATCCTCCATTCAGGTAAACACCCTGGAACCGTGGTTGCAGTTCCATCGCTTTTTTAAAATAGGTTAGCCCTTGGTCAAACCTGTTTGTTGTTGCATATAACCCGAGTAAATTAGCCTGCGGTATCACCCACTGCGGGGCGATCTGTGTAGCCCTTTTATAATATTGCTCTGCAAGTGCATCCTGCTTTTTGTATTTACTTAAAATCCCTAATTCATTATTGATATAGGCAGCATTCTCTTCCAGGGCAAAAGCTTTCTTTTGTTCTTCCAAAGCCTGATTGAGAAAGACGGTATATTCTTTTACAAGAGGGATCTTTAACCTGGCAACAATGCCAGAAAAATAGTGGTACTTGATTTGTATTTTTTTATAAAGCCTGTCATCCGGCGGGATTAATTTAAGTGCCATGGAAAGCATTTCAGGATAAATATCATAGCCGCTGCTTTTACTGTTATAATAACGTCGCCGTTCCAGTTCTGCTTCATCGCCTTCCAGGTAGAGATTAATGATGGATTGGGTCCTGTCAACTAGTAACTCTACCAATTTTGAAGTAAACCTTTTTAAAGTGTATTGATTGTTTCGTAATGACACTTTAAGCTCTTCAAACTTTTCTTCATCAATCTTTATTGTTTCATTGCTCTTAATCGCATTCATAAAAGCAACCGGTATCGCATCCTTTGGTAGTTCATTCAATTTTCTGAAATCAACAATTTCCTCCGGGATCATTTCCTTAAATGCGTCAAAAAAATAGGCAAGTGGCTGCTTTGGCACAGGAGCAAGTTCAACTTCATTGTTTGACCCGGAACTTCCAACAAGCAATCCCTGTTGTTTTAAATCTGTTACTCTTGCCGGGTCAATTACAGCTAATTTAAAATTATCATTCCCTTTCACTACAGGGTTTTGTTTGTTTTCCTTTTGCGCCAGTAACGGATCTTTTGAAAGCGTAGATTCCAAATACCCCCTGATTTCTCCAACAGTAATTATTCCATCATTATTCTTTTCTGCAAGCCCCTCTAATCCATTGATTAGGTAGTATGAAAAAACTCCCCGGCCTCCACCCCAGCCCGGATCTTCATTGGACAATTCCTCTGGCCCTGATGAAGTCATCCTGATTTCATTGTTCAAAACTGTTCTGAGCTGCTCTCCTACCAAAAAAGTTCCCCTGTTTTCATTTCCCGCCAGTTTTCCCGAATGGCAGGCATCTGTTATGAGTATTACTCTGGCATTATTCTTAACAGATAAAGCATTGGCATAATCATTCAGGTCTTCTATCCTCAGTGCATTATTTACATAATTTGTCCTGGGAGTATTATATGATAAGAGATATCCAAGATTTCTGATTGTAACAGACTCTTTATCCCCATGCCCGGAAAAATAAAAATAAACCAGATCGTCTTTATTACACACATCAACCAGCCATTGAATGGCAGAATACATGGCAGTAAATGTGGCATTTTCATTTAAAAGTAAACGGATATTTTCTTCTGGTATGGAACCTCCCGACTTTGATTTTAAATAGCTGGCAAAGATTTCTGCATCCCGGTGAGCAAAATCCAATGATCCAATCCCTCTATTCTCATACTGGGATATACCAATAATAACTGCATATGTTTTAGGCAATGCACTTAGAGTTCCGGCAGATTGCTGGGAGAATAACGAACCCGAATAAAAAAAGAGAAGCAGGATTTTTATGAATTTCATTGCCCTTTATTAGTAATAATTAAACATTGTTTATCAAGGGCTATAAAACTTACTTAAGTTTTTTAGATTATCCTTAAAGATAAACCTTTTTACTAAACTCTATTAGACAAATGAATCAATCCTGGTTAATTACTGCAACACCGCATGACCGAACAAAACAGAAAAATCTTCACACCAGATCAACACCCTGTTGTTTGCAACATGATTGAATGAACTGTTTAATTCGTAAGAAAAGTTTCCGGTGACTGCTTTTAACAGGCCGACTTCCTGGTATGGGCTTGCATTTGTATTCGGAGATAGCCAAACCCGCAGGTCCGGTCCATTATCAGTCCGAAGGTTTTCAATAACCAGAAATTTCTTGCCGGCTGCATCAGTTATAATTTTTGCCGATCCACTGGTTGTATGGCTGTTACTTACAAAATTTCCCGAACTGATGACAGTGCCTGTTGGCAGGGTTTCATTGGTATTATCCAATGCACTTTTTTTACAGGAAAAACCTGAGAACACAATAGCAAAAAGTAAAATAAACTTATTCATAGCTGTTTTTTATTTACTGATAATTAATTCTAAAAACAATTTGTCGCAAAACGGCTTTCGCCTTGTCATACAGCTGACATATATCCCAACAAATAAATACAAAATTTCTTTTTATACAGTTTTAGGAAAACAAAAAAAACTTTTCCAGTTAAATTGTTTCATATTTGCTGACTGAGAAAAATTAATTTGAGCCACGAAGACATATATACTGAAGAAAAACTGGTTGCTGGTCTAAAAGACCGTGATAATAATGCTTTTAAGCACCTGTATATGAATTATCGTGGAGCCCTGTACAACCTAATATTGCAATTAATCCCTGATAATGAAACAGCAAACGATGTATTGCAAGATGTAATAATTACTGTTTGGAAACAAATTGATAAATATGATGCTTCTAAGGGCAAACTATTTACCTGGCTTGTAAGATTGACAAGGAATGCAGCCATAAACAAATTAAGATCGAAAGTTTATAAATCCCAAGCTAAAAACGACAGCCTTGATAATTACGTAATTACATTAGAGGAAAAAAGCCAAGGAAGTGAGAACATAAATCGGATAGGCCTTCGTCAACAAGTACATAAGCTTAAGGATGATTATAAAAATGTGATCGAACTTTCTTATTATAATGGTTTTACTCAGGAAGAAATTGCAAAGGCTTTAAATATACCTTTGGGCACCGTGAAAACAAGGCTCAGGAATGCTTTGCTTGAACTAAGAAAACAATTTGTGTAGATGGATATACAAGAATACATATCATCGGGTATTATTGAATCTTACGTAATGGGGCTTTGCAGC
>CAYVSH010000203.1:0-4173 GCA_964453625.1 uncultured Chitinophaga sp. | reverse complement strand
AAAGAAAGTGTTCCAAGATCAGCCAATTTCACATCCGCTCTAACCAATGCAGCCCATCCTCCTTTTTCATCTAATTGTGAAAGCCTTAATTCATTGAACCAAACTTCTGTACAAAGATTTTCCTGAGCCACATTTTCCACTCCAAGCAGCAAGCCCCTTACTTCACCAAGGTTAGGATTTCCCAATATGGCATAGGTTCTGCCATCAGCAGTTGTTTCACTGTAATACATGGATGGTGATTGACCGGCCCTGTTCCTTCTTGTTTTAAGGTTCGTCAGCTCATCCAGGTTAAAATCAAGATTATTGGCAGTGGGCCAAATGACAAAAGAATCAGTGGCGCCAAACGGAGTTATCTTCAATGGGATCTTTACTTCATAATAGTTGCCGGCAAAGTCATTACCAATACGGATAACAGCTTTCATTTCTCCATCAAGTATTGGTGAGCCATTTTTTACTGATTCAGCATGGATGAACATGGACAGCTTTTTATACTGCCGCATATCCAGGTTAAATGTTTTGAATACACCCCTTGCTTCATTTCTTGGCAGATTGCAAACCTGTACACTCAGTGATTGCTCATTTAAGAATAAGGCTACATTATTATTGCTGAGCTGCTGCTGTCTTTCTATTCCGGGAGGAATGCGATAAATGATAGGGTCTCGTTGGTCATTTTCTTCTACATTAACAGCTAATGTATTGACAGATGTCGGATCATTGGTTGGCAGGTTAACATAGTTCCCGGTTGTATCAATATTGAACTGGTATTTTCTCCATTGATTTCTTACCAGCTCCAATTTTCCGAAACGCATTACAATTGAATCATCAAATCCCGTCATGAACATCCGCATAAAACGAATGGATTTAAAATCGGGTATGTTACCAACCTTTTGCTGGAAATCTTTAATTGGTATGCGGAACAGGTACCATCTTTCTGTTCTGGTTTGACCATTGGCAAGGTTCACAACAGGAGTCCTTACATCAGTGATAAAGTTGGTGCCGGTCACCATGTTTGGCCTTATGTCCACTTCATACTGGAAATATTCTTCCACCTCATTCATGGTATTATCCCTGTTCAATTCTTCGCCATCCGGGTATTGTGTGAATGCATTTACAAATTGGGTGTTATTTTCTGCAATAGGAGAATTGCCATGTGGGTTATTAATGTTCTTATATCTTTCAAGAATACCGGCAGGATTTGCTCCGTCAAATGAAGGATCACGGTAAGGCTTAAAATTATCGCCGGAAGGGTCTGAAGCAGCCCGTTGGTAAACCAATGAGCCGGTTCCAAAATTTGTTCCTAATGAATTGATGTATGGCGCAAACCTTCTGAATTCGTCAACATCCTGTAATCCATCATAACCAACATCCTGAAACTGACGATCTGTTGGTTCAATACTGAATGCATTGGTAACCTGTAAAGGATTAGCAGGAACTTGTCCCCACACAGTGTTTGAATCAATCGCTGCATTATTAGTTGGTGTTCGTAAACCATTCTCATAAGAACGTTTGCCATCTCTTAATATATCTTCTGAAATGTTTCCCAAATTGAAGTATAGTTTACCACCATTTGGGTTAGCAGTATTATTAATGAACGGATCCTGCAACCAAAACTCGATGAATTCAATATTATTGGTTTCGAAATCGGTCTGATCAATATTCCGCATCAGGCCACCCCATGCTTGTCTTGGATTCAACAAGTTTCCATTTCCATTTATTCTTCCTGATCTATTCTCAAAATTATAAGGGCCTTTGTCTTTTGGATAAAATGCAAGGTCAAAGGTGGTCAGCAAGCCTTCACCAAATTGTGTACTTCGGCGAGGGAATATTTCCCTCAGTAACACCTGTCTTGTCTCAGGTTTTGATAATTCTTCCAGGTTATTTCTTAAAGGATTATTGGAACTTCTTTTTTCTTGCAAAATGGGCTCTATATTATACCATGCTAGTTTTGCACGGTTATAACCGCTTGACAGGTCGTTGATAAGTCCTGATTCAGGAAACAAACCATTGTTTTGTGGTATGGAGGCCAGTGTCCAGCTTATTAAAGGAAACCTCAAGTCAATATTGGCACGGGTACCTTCAAAGTCATCTATATAAACCTGTCCGCCTTTTTCTCTGTTACCAGCCGAGTCTGTACCGTTTATCTGTTTAGCATGTCCCGGCTGCAATAATGCAGCTTCTGCATACAATGTAAGGGATGACATAGCCTTGGTATTAT
Source organism: uncultured Chitinophaga sp. (assembly GCA_964453625.1). Classification (GTDB taxonomy): domain Bacteria; phylum Bacteroidota; class Bacteroidia; order Chitinophagales; family Chitinophagaceae; genus JJ008. The sequence goes on along the minus strand of CAYVSH010000203.1, from coordinate 1,958 downwards.
AAAAAGGCAATTTGTCCAACCATTTGGTCAACCTTGGGATATCATTACGGTAATCTACATCAAGACCATACATGGTGTTACGTATAGGATCTTCGCCATAGTTTTGTTTAATAAAGAATGGTCTTTCACCTAAACGTACGATGGTTCCGCCCAAACTTAATTTCTTATTGGCGAGGTAATCGAACCTTACTCCCAAAAAATTCTTTTGCTGAAAGCCGAATGCAGAATTGTTTTCATAAGAGATATTTACCGGCACACCGGAGTTGACAACAGCTGCATTGGTTACCCGTAAAGTTCCAAGATCATAATTAATTTCATAATCTACATTCTCCTGTAATACTTGTCCGCTTGCTGTCACCGTCACACTTCCCCGTGGAATATTGTATCCCAGTTGATATTCACCAGATGCAGGATTATTATTACCAGCCAAACCACCGCCACCAAATCCGGGAGTAATACCAGAAGACCGTGAACGGCCAACTATCTTATACCTGTTCAGGTTGGCAAATGTTTGCGCAATAGCTTTTATGGTATCATACAAAGGATAGAATAAATATTTATCACGGTCGGTCTGGTTACCGAAAACATAGTCAAGGTCATGACCAAAAGGTTCCAGCACCGGAAAGATGATCCGGCTTTGTGATGATATGACAGTGAATCCTTCTACAAAATCAAACACACCATCCGGCTGCGGGTCATTCTGATTGTTGAGCCGGTCAAGATTAGTTAATGAAAGTATAGGCTGACCTTTGTATGGCTGCAATACATCATTTGGTGGTAAATATCTTTTTTCTCCCAGGCTTGGCTCTTCATAGGTTAGATCAAGACGAAAATCCTGTCTTTCCAATTGGCCATATCCTACAGAGTAAACATTCTTCATCATCAGGTCCCAGATCGGAAGATTGGTACGCTGCGATGTTGCTTTTAATAATTTTAAAAACAAAACCCGTTGCAATGCACCTGTAGTATCTGGCGGTACATCTTGTGAAAATTCTCCTACCTGGAAGACACGGCCATTGTATGTATACTGATAAGCAACCCCAAGAACTTCATCTGGCTGTAGCGGCTGGTTCAAAGAAAGAAAACCGATTTGCGGATTAAAATAGTAATCTGTTGGCTGCAACTTACGGGCAAATGTTTTTTCAAAATCCTGAACTGGTAATAGACCCAGTGCAGTTAACTGGCTTTGAACCTGCGAAGAGTTTCTGTAAGATTGGTTATTGAGCAAGGTTGAGTACAAATTATTGGCTTCATTTCGTGGAAGCTGTTCACCTGTTCCGGTTATAACACCGGTATTGTAAGGATTGCCTTCACCCAGGTCCATGAAACCAACCACATCCCTAGTATCAACAGTGGCACCGTTCCTGTTTGTAACCCACACTTCCACTCTCAGCATTTGCACTCTTGAATTCACAACCGGAAGCTGTTTCATAGCCGTGTTGTAATTATTCCTGAAGTACTGTGCCATCAGGAAGTGGCGGTTCTCATCATACTCATCTGATTTAACCGAGAAACTTTGAGCGGTAGTTCCGCCCTGAGCTGTTTGTGTTTGCCGTTGCGATTGCTGGTTGGCCAATACAGTAGTTACAAAAAGTTTACCGAATTGCAATTGTGTTTTTAAACCAAACAAAGATTGGGCACCCGGTATCAAAGTCCCCTTTGAGGCAAAACTGGTATTACCTGCCTGGAACACTTTAATTATATCATCATCCTTTCCCTGGAAATCCAGTTTTAATTGATTTTCAAAGTTGAAGTTGGCTAAGGTGTTATAATTGATTGGCAGTTTTAATTTTTCACCAATGCTGGCATCCATCTGCAACTGCGAATTCATATTGAAATCAAACCCACCGTTTCGTCTGGCCCTTTCCGGTAGTGTTGGATTTTTAATGTTCTGCCCCTGGTAGCCGGCAAGAAAATCAACATAGCCGGAAGGCCGTATATCAATCTTCACTTTCCCA
>CAYVSH010000202.1:0-4214 GCA_964453625.1 uncultured Chitinophaga sp. | reverse complement strand
TGGCCTTGCTCCCAGTTGCGGATCGAAACCCTGCTCGGCCAGGAAGTCGAGTGCATACTCACTGAACTGTAACTGTATACCACTTTGTGCTACCAGCTTTTTCAATGCATCTAACTGTATGCTTACAATTCCTCTTATCTCTTTTTTGAGCAAAGGAGTAAACATTATTATATCATCTACCCGGTTCAGGAATTCGGGACGAATAGTTTGACGCAACAACAACATCACTTCTGTTTTTGCTTTCTCGGTTACTTCTTCCACATTGTCTTCCTTCACTCCATCAAATGCATCCTGGATAAGGTGGCTGCCGATATTGCTTGTCATGATGATGATGGTGTTCTTGAAATTAACGACACGACCTTTGTTATCGGTTAGTCGTCCATCATCCAGCACCTGCAGCAATACGTTCCAAACATCCGGATGTGCTTTTTCAATTTCATCGAGCAGCACCACACTGTATGGTTTGCGGCGAACGGATTCTGTTAACTGACCACCTTCATCATAACCCACATAGCCGGGAGGTGCACCAACGAGACGGCTCACCGTATGTTTTTCCTGGTACTCACTCATGTCTATCCTCGTCATCATACTTTCATCATCAAACAAATATTCTGCAAGGGCTTTTGCCAATTCTGTTTTACCCACACCGGTAGTACCGAGGAATATGAATGAACCGATCGGTTTCTTGGGATCCTGCAAACCTGCACGGCTTCTGCGGATAGCATCAGCTACGGCAGTAATGGCTTCATCCTGTCCCACTACTCTTTGGTGCAAATGCTCTTCGAGCTTCAGCAGTTTGTCTTTATCGCTCTGCAACATCTTGGTAACCGGAATGCCGGTTGCCTTTGCTACGCTTTCTGCAATGTCTTCAGCATCTACTTCTTCTTTTAGCAATCGTTTCTCTCCGCTTTCTTCAATTTCTTTAGTGTATTTTGTAATCAGTTCTTCTTGTTCTTTTATTTTTCCGTAACGAATCTCCGCTACTTTTCCATAGTCACCTTCCCGTTCATAACGTTCCGCTTCTTGTTTGAGCTTGTCAACTTGTGCCTTGGCGTCTTGTACCTTCTCTACGAGTTCTTTTTCCTGTGTCCACTTTGCTTTGTAGGTATCTCTTGTTACAGACAGGTTTGCTATCTCCGTATTCAGTTCTTTCAGTTTGGCTTCATCATTCTCTCTTTTGATAGCTTCTTTCTCAATTTCCAGCTGACGTATCTGTCTTTCCAATGTATCAAGTTCTTCCGGCATTGAATTCATTTCGAGACGCAGCTTTGCTGCACTCTCATCGATCAGGTCAATGGCTTTATCGGGTAAGAAACGATCGGTAATATACCGGCTGGATAATTCCACCGCAGCAATAATGGCTTCATCTTTTATACGTACATGGTGATGCGTTTCATATCTTTCCTTCAATCCACGAAGAATGGAGATGGCATCTTCCACATCTGGTTCATCTATCAGTACTTTCTGGAAACGGCGTTCCAAAGCTTTATCTTTCTCAAAGAATTTCTGATACTCATTTAAAGTGGTAGCACCAACTGCTCTTAAATCACCTTTTGCCAATGCAGGTTTTAGAATATTGGCTGCATCCATTGCTCCTTCGCCTCCACCGGCGCCAACCAATGTATGTATCTCATCAATGAATAAAATGATTTCTCCATCACTGGCGGCTACTTCTTTTACCACACCTTTCAATCTCTCTTCAAACTCACCTTTATACTTTGCACCGGCGATCAACAATCCCATATCCAATGCATAAATGATCTTGCTTTTCAGATTTTCCGGCACATCACCATTTACAATACGATGGGCAATACCTTCGGCAATGGCAGTTTTACCAACGCCGGGTTCACCAACGAGGATCGGATTGTTCTTTGTTCTGCGGGAAAGGATATGCAGAGTTCTTCTTATCTCTTCATCACGGCCGATAACGGGATCGAGTTTTCCCTGCCTCGCCAGTTCGTTCAGGTTCTTTGCATATTTATTCAGTGCATTGTACTCCTGCGACTGTGTTTGCGAGGTAACAGTATCCCCTTTTCTTAATTCGTTGATAGCAGCGATCAATCCTTTTTCGGTAAGGCCTGCATCTTTCAACAGTTTACCCGTAGAGTCGTTGCCCTGCACCAAAGCCAGCAACATATGTTCCGGTGTTACAAATTCATCTTTGAATTGCTTGAGTGCAGCACCTGCTCTTAATACCACACTGTTAGTCTCCCGGCTGATCTGTTGTGCAGGCTCACCGGAAGCTTTGGGTAGTTTGTTTATCAACTCATCCAGTTTAGTATCAACCAGGTTAACGGTTACGTTATTCTTTTTCAATAAATAATCAACAGGTGAATCCTGTTGCTCCAGCAACGCTTTTAATATATGCTCGGTCTCTATATTCGGACTTTGGGCATTAAAGGCAATTTGCTGTGCCTGCTGAAAAGCTTCGGCGGCTTTGATGGTGAAGTTTCCTAAATTCATTTGCTTATTTTTAAACTACCACTTAAGGCACAAAGACTATTCCTTATGTGGATTATTCATTATTAATTTCAAACTCATAGGTCAAATACTACTCCAACAACTCAAATGCAGTAACTATGTCATATAAAGTTAATCCGTTCTGCATGAAAGTCATATCCATCGGCCTTTTCCTGCTATTGTTGCAGCCCTTTTCGGGTCATAAAACCTGAAACCACTGTATCAAAAACAGTATTAACTTTAGTTCATGTTTTTAGTTTAAAAGTATTAACACGGAAAACCACCTTTTCAAATCAAAATATTTTTACAATGAAACATTATTTCAAACTAGCCGCAACTTTTTTTCTAAGTGCTGTTTGTGTTTCATCTTCAGCACAGGAAAACGGTTCTTTCACTTTTCAAATACTTAATTCTGTGGGAGCTCCCATACAAAGAGCCAAGTTAATTGTATTGAACGGTGAAGAGCATTGGGCAAGTGCTGAAGGCATAATTACTTACCTGGGAGAAGTGGATTATGTAAAAAAGAACGGAGTGATGACAAAAACCAGGGTGATGCCTCATTATATAACTGTAAAAGCACCGAATTACCAGGATAAAAAGATCGATCTGACGCAGTATGCCATAGGAGCTTATATTGTAGTGAAGTTGGATAAGCTCGATAAGATGAGTACGGATTATAAATCAATCAGTGTATTTGTAAAAGATAAAAGCGGCAAACCTGTTTCTGGCGCCTCTGTTTTGGTAAACCCGGGAAAAGCCACAACTACGGATGCTAATGGATATGCAACAGCAATGCACACTATACTTATATCCGGTGAGCATGTTGCAATTGAAGTATATAAAGAAGGATATAAGATACAACGACAATACATACCTAGTGGTGATGCACCCAGGATGGAAAATGGGAAACAAATACCTTCAGCCACTGCATATTTTATTTTAGAAAAAGGAGATAATGATGCCACCATATTTCACATCAATGTAGAAGTACTTGACTATGACAGCAATGAACCTGTACCAGGCGCCAGTGTACAACTGGAAGTTTCTGATGGATCAATAATGAAAGGAAATACCAATACAAAAGGTGAATACCGCTTTTCAGATGTGGAGTATAGCTTCAAAGGAACTACTTCAAAAGTGATCGTCAAGAAAAAAGGGTATGATGAAAAATGGAGTGACATTACTTCCGACCTGATGACCGGTAAGGATAATCCTGAGCGGCAGTTCCTGATTTACATTAAAAAAAATAAGACTGTATGCGGTCCGGGAAGTCATGCAGAATGGGATGAGAAGACTCAAAAAACAGTATGCCTTTGCAATCCGGGCCTAGTGTGGAATAGCACGAAAACAGAATGTGTTGATCCAAAAAAATCAGGAAAAGCCTGTAGTCAAACTGATGCGGGATTATTTTCCAAAATGTCAGGCAGTTGGAAATCATATCAATTACATATAACCATCAGTGGCTCCTGCGATAATGTGACCGGTACCTGGAAAGTAACTGAGTATTGCGAAGGTGTTGACGAAACTTATAATGCTGGTGTACCCAGAGTTAGCGGTACACTTAAAGGCAAAATGAATAACGGAACCTTGCAACTTAGTTTCGAATCGCCACCAAGACCTGGGCATCCTAATGGCACAAAAGGCACCGGTTATTGCACTCTTAAAAGTGACGGTACAATTAGCTGCAGTGGTTTTCCGTGTAGTAGCAGCAGCAGTATATTTAAGAAACAATAAAATGTAACAACTTTAATTAC
>CAYVSH010000201.1:0-4222 GCA_964453625.1 uncultured Chitinophaga sp. | reverse complement strand
ACCTTATCTAACAATTCTTCTGGTAAGTCATGTTCATTTAAGATTGATTCTATAACACTGCACTGCAATACGATTTTTTCTCTTACCTGACTTGTAAGTACCGGGCCTAAAATGTTGCTTTCAGCAAGTGCCGACTCTTTTATATATCTTGTTGCAGTTATGGAAAGCTCATCTGCTTTCCTGCCAATTAATCTTGCTTCTTTAAAAGAACAATAGATTATATACTTTTTACTTTGTTGCCGTTTATTCTTTTTCCAGTCCTTCCGATATTGCTTCCAATATTTTCTCTTTTCGTTTTCAATTTCTTCGCCAGTACCATTTCTCAACACACCGGTTGCTTCCAGATGGGAATACAATCCTGTTCCTTGTTTTAGTTTTCGTTTCATTAATCAATTTGAATTAGCTCCGGTTCTTTTAAAAAGATCTTTTGTTCTGGTTCATAGGGAGTGACTTTGGTTCTGGCGTTATAAATAAAATGCTTGAAATACGGAATTATTGTGAGTTTAATGGGTGCTGTTGAATTGATAAGTGCAATCGCTTTATCACAGGTACGAATCTGTGAAGCTTCCATTCCATAAGAATACCGCTCCTTACCGTTTTCATCGGTGATGAGGCATTTACCGATTATTTCCTGTAGATTTTTTGCTGTCTCTAATGTCTGGCCTGGTAAATAGATACGACTACATGAATTGGAGATAATGGCATGGGATTCAGCTGCCGAATATTTCATACCCAGCATTTTTTCACATTGAATCAGACTCATACAGCCAACCAGGTATTTACGGCAGTTACTATATACTAATCCTAAATCAAGTTTCATCGTGAGCATTTCATCAATTAAAAAATAGAGTGGATTCTCTTTTTCCCTATTAGGAATTTTTGAAAGAGCTTCCTGAAAAAGCATTTGAAATAGTACTGCCGTTAGTGGTGCTAAGAAATCAACCTGGTTCAACGGAATACACAAATACAGCACACAGGATTCTTTTCTGAATGTAGCTATATCAAATGTGCTTACAGAGGTGGCTCGTGCCACAGCCGGCGACTTAAATAATCTAAGTGCTGTGATAGCAGTACTTAAAATTGAAAGTCTTGTTTTTTCAGGGATAGAATTGAGTGTTCTGTATGATTTTAATAACCTTGCATTTGTTCTGATAAAAAGCTTATCTACCTTATCAGGTTCAGCCATATAAGATTCTAATAAATAGATGACATTAGCCATATTCTTTTCTTCTTCTCTTGCATGATAGAAAAGATATTGCATGAATAATGAAATCACTGACTCTGCTGAAGTAATCCAGTATGGATCTCCTTTCGAACCTGCATTTGAATTCTTGCAAAGTATATGTGCGACTTTATCTAAATCAGCCGTGTCTTTACATAATGAAAACACATTAAAGCCGTCTGATTTTTCTGTTAGGTCAAAGCAATATATTTTTCGCTTTCTATATTTGTTTAAATAGCCACTGCTTAACTTATAATTTTCACCACTTACATCTAATACAATAATGCTGGACTTACTACGGCAGAGCGTAAAAAGAGAACCTAAGAGTATTGCCGATGTTTTCCCTGAACCAGTATTTCCAACTATCAAAGCATTACGAAAACTTTGTTCACGGGTAACTGCCCTAAATCCTCCTGCCAGGCAAAATCCTTTATTGAAATAACCAAGGTACTCACTTGCATTTCCAAATAAAAGGTCAACTGGTGATGGCTTTTTCCGCAAGGCATTATATCCAAAAATCAATACAACAATCCCGATAATTATTATGTATGTCATTTTCCGGCATTTTTAAAGATGAGTTTACTGATATATAAAATGGCAGAGCCTGTGATCTTTAACATCCATGCTACTATCAATCCACAAACCCTGATGGAGGCTAATAAGCAAGTTTTCAGTGCATCCAATAGCATGTTTCCTTCTGACTGAGCACCCATTTTAATTAGTTTAATTTGTTACCACCTGCTCCAATTTTGTCACGGCAGTGCTGCTGTAATCCAATAGTTCTACATTTGCCTTTTCAAAATATTTTTCCCAAAAGGCTTTGATAACATTAAACTTGCCAATTGCCATATTCACCTGTGGACCTGTTAGCACCATCACTTTTGTTTCCGGCAGTTCAATTGCCTTTATGCTTTTAAGAGACTTATCAATTTGCTCTGTGGATTGCAGATTATCTTCGAGATTTAACTCTTTTTTGTCAGTCACCTGCATCATGTCGCAAAGAAGTATCAGAATATTTTTATGATCTGGCAGAATATACTTCTGAGATTGTTTAAGAGCACCAAGTACATCTGTTCCATTATTGAAATTGTACCTTGCTGCTTTTGCTGCATCAAAATTTTGTTCAAATATTTTCATAGCCACCGTTACACTATCCTGAAAATTCTTCCTTTCAATTTCCTCTTTTTGTAATCCGGCAAACTCATTCTCAAAATTATATGCTGAAAAGTCCACTTTAAAAATCTCCTGTCCCCATAGTTCGCTGTTGTGATCAACGGGAAGTATAATTATCCTGTCCCCTTTTCCCATCTTTCGAAGGATGCTTTGCTGTATTGTCTGTTTATACCAATGAATGACAAGGCTATCCCTGCTGGAACTGAAATCAACGGTTACAATAAAATTTTTAGGCTTCGATGCAGGCTTGCATGCTGTGAATAACCCAACAAAAACAAATAGAACAGCCATTACTGATTGAGGTTTCATAAAATGTATTTTTAAGTTGTTTGCAATAGTTTTTTATTTTCCTTTCCATTTAAAGAAGGAATCGGCATCTTGTTTTCCTTATTTTCCAACTGGTGATGAATGGCATTTACCTGCTCTTCTACATATCGGTCAATGATGTTTTGAATATTACATGCATAAGCTATTTTTTCTCTTATCTCTTTTGCACTGTAGACACCAAAGCGGAAGAGTTCCTCATATGCACCTTGCAGAGGTGCATATTTTCTATAGAGGTGGTCGTTTAATGTAAAGCCCTGCCTTGATTTAGCTTCCAGATATTCCTGGTTCAACTGCTCATACTTTTCATCGTATTCCTGCAGCATCTTAAAAATCCGTTTGATCTCTATAACAAGCTGCCAATGTTTTTCAATTAACTGCTCTGCTCTTAAGATTAGTTTATTGGCATCATTGATAATCATTTTCGTATAGTCATTTCTTCTTCTGATTGCCGTCTTCCAGTACTTATATACATGATATTGCTCTGATATTTTACCCTGCTCCTTTTTTATAGCAGCTAATAAAAGCCCAGTTACGATAGTAACAATCATTGTTAAAATTGATGCCCATTTGCTTGCTTTCTTTATGGCTGCAAGTTTTTCTGGGGGCATTCCATTGGGCGGTATATTCTCTAAGAAAAATATCCTTGCTAATCCGCAGGAAATAATTGCTGCCATTGATAAAGCAATGAGTGTATATCCCAGCATCCGCAAATCATTCTGCTTTTTTATTTCATACTCATTTATCTCTGCTTTATTCTTATTTACCAGCATGTCTTTGTATTTAAAATGCTGGCGAAAGCCATAGTCTAAAGCGAACATGATAAGCAGAGCAAGAAATACAGCTACTGAAATCTTCATGAACTCACTGCCACCAGGAATAAATAAAGAGGAGACTAAGTAGTATAAAAATGATTCCGAAGTAATGAATAAGACAATCACAAAAGCTCCTATCCAATATTTCCAGACTATTCTTGCAATTTGGTTTTGTGTAAATAATGGATTAGGCAAAACTGCATACTGACCGAATTCATTCCTGTTTAACCGGGAACGGTTATTTTGAACAGTTTTAATCTCCAATTGATAGACCAGTTTTTTCAGGGAAAGCCATAAGGGTTCAATAGTATGCTGGATCTCTGCAATACAGCTAGAACGGATAAAATCCGATTCATTCTTCATTTTAAAACTACTACTCAATTGCTGTCGCAATTTGAGTACATACCACCATCGGAAAAGAAAAGAGTGTTTCATTGTGTAATGATTTATATTTTATGAATATGATTTAGTCTTAAATATCACCTCACAGTAATTTTTTCCGGTAAATGCTCAATCATGACCCCTATAGAACCATCAGGTGCCAGGTATTTCAAACCCTTCTTGATGGAACCATTTACATCAATTGGATATTCATCCAAAAGTTCAAACTGGTCAAAGTGAAAAATTTGCTTTGAACTAGCTACTAGCACAATTCCAGATGGAAAAAGATTGAACAGATCGGTTCCAC
>CAYVSH010000200.1:0-4384 GCA_964453625.1 uncultured Chitinophaga sp. | reverse complement strand
ATATGTACCTGCAGAAGCCTTAGAAATTAGATCAGAGCAAGAACTATAGAATTATAAAATCACAGATTTTCAATGCCCGGTACTATTTCAATATTCCTGTGCGATGTCACTACAAGAACTATTAATAACCAAAAAATAGCATTGGAAATAACAACAGTTATGTAAGGAAAAGAAAAACTGATCCAGTTAGGCTATAGAAAATTTATAGTCTAACTGGTTAATTACATTAAACCAATTTGTACAAACCGTTTGAATCTCCTATTGAAGAACTCACTATTAATAAGCTTAAAGCTTTTGTTTGGTTATATACATATTTCTCACTAATATCTCAAAATGAAAAGACTTCACCCCCGTCTTTTCACCCTCCTCTTTCCGCTTTTTTACCGTTGTTTTCGCAGTTGGGTAATAAGAGTTTTGCCTTACCAATCATCGTTATGAAGGCCGCCATCCTTTTACATTACTAAAACACTGTTATGAAACTCAAAGAAATCCTTTTAATGGTGCTGGTATTACTGGCATCCTGCTTTGCCTGTTTTTCGCTGCTGGCGCAGCCAACTACTACCGGTATGCTGGCTTATTTCAAGCTGAACGGTAACACTACCAATAGCGGCAGTGCCAACGTAACAGCCACAATGGTGAACACCAGCTATACTACCAATAATGCCGGCGTGGCTAATAATGCAGTACAATTTGGCGGCAACACCAGCTCCGTAATTGATTTTACTGATAATGGCAACCTGGACTTTGCGGCTGGAACTAATTTTACTATTTCCTTTTCTTTTTTCTTTAATGGTACTGCTACAAGCGGCCTTATTGATAATTGCCTGAACTATAACGGCTGGGGAGTTTGGTTATGGAGTACAGTAAGCGGCACCTGGAACCTGCAGTTCAACTACAGGAATAACTCAGTAGGCAGTGCCGCAGCTACAGCTTTTACCGTTAACGACTGGCACCATGTAGCAGCTGTACGCAACAATGGTACTATCTCATTATATATTGATGGTGTATTCAGGCTATCTGCTTCAGAAGGGTCAGGCACTCCATCTTATCCCATTAATATGATAGCCGGAGGAATGGCATGGTCCGGTTTCAGTCCGCCCCGCTACAATCCCTTTGGAGGTAAAATAGACGAAATTAGGGTGTACAACAGGGCATTATCTGCTGCAGAAATTGCCCTTTTAACCCCCTATTCATTACCCTTAAAACTTGGCAATTTTACCGCTATTAAAAAACCTATGAGTGTTGACCTTAACTGGGAAACCATCACAGAACAAAACACTTCACATTTTGAAATAGAAAGGAGTATAGATGGTAATACTTTCGCAAGCATTGGCCGTGTGCATGCAGCCGGTAATTCATACTCTACAAAATATTACAGTTATACAGATCAGTCACCAGTATCCGGCATTAATTATTACCGTCTCAAAATGGCAGACCTGGATAATACATCCTCTTATAGCCGTGTAGTGATTGTAAAAAATGACAACAACACTATTACCATGCAGGCTTTTCCAAACCCGGTGAGTAATACTTTGCAATTACAGGTGTCATCAAAGCAAGACGAAACTGTACCACTTATTATAAATGATATGAATGGGAAAATAGTAATGCAACAACAAGTAAGGATACAAAAAGGTACCAATACAATCAGTATTCCTGTATTACAACTTTCTGCAGGAATGTATAACATCAATTATAATTCATTATCGGGCAGGCAAACCCTTTCATTTATCAAAAACTAACCATTAATAATATCCTGTGATTGATTAAAAGGCCGGTATTGATCCGGCCTTTCTCATAATAAAAAGTTAACACCCCTGTATATTAACCACTCGTCAGGTACTCTATGCCTTTCAGATAAATAAGATTTTTTTCTTGTCTGGTGATATTAGTTTTGAATTACGAAGATATTAGTAGTTATGCCGCACACCAACTGAAATGGTAACAGCCAATACCAATTTAGCGTCATAACGAATAACAAAGTATAGCCATGAAAATCAAAACCAGTATTATCCTTAGCGGGATGCTATGTCTTTCTATGTATAGCATCGGCCAGATCCCGGCTCCAAAGCAGCTACCTGCACAAAGAATTACCAGCCCTATAAAAATTGATGGGTTGATTGATGATGAAGCATGGAAAACAGCTCCTATGATGACAGATCTTGTTGAGTTTCGCCCAACAGTTGGTGCCATAGAAAAGCCGGAAACAAAAACCATCGCCTATCTTTTGTATGATGATGAAGGCATTTATTTTGGTGGCCATTGTTTCGAACGTACAAAAGACAGCATTGCTACTGAACTGGCAGGTAGGGATGGCTTTGGTACAAACGACTATATAGGGTTGATATTTGATACTTACTATGACAAACAAAACGGTTTTGAATATTTTCTTACACCATTAGGTGAACAGTGGGATGCAAAAATGTCAAACGATAACGGAGAAGATTTTTCATGGAACGGCGTATGGAAAAGCGGTGTTGTGATACATGAAAATGGCTGGAGTTTTGAAATGTTTATCCCTTATGCAGCCATACGTTTTGGAAAACAGGATATTCAAAACTGGGGAATGAACATTACAAGACGCAGAAGAAAAACCGAACAACAATACACCTGGAACCCTATCAATCCGAATGTAAATGGTTTCCTAACCCAGGAAGGTATCTGGTCAGGTATCACTAATATCAAACCTCCCTTCAGGCTACAATTCTCTCCTTATCTTTCTACTTATGTAAATCACTTCCCCACAAATGCACCTGGAGAAAAAAACTGGACATCTTCTATAAATGGAGGTATGGATGTAAAGTACGGAATCAACCAGGCTTTTACATTAGATGCAACATTGGTACCTGATTTTGGACAGGTACAAAGTGATAACTTGGTTCTTAATCTTACTCCGTTCGAAATTAAATACACCGAGAACAGGCCATTTTTTACAGAAGGAACAGAACTCTTCAGTAAAGGGAATTTGTTTTATGCCAGGAGGATCGGTATTGACCCCGTGCTGTTACATTCGGCAAATGAATATCAAAAACCAAACGAGTCAATTACAAAAAATCCCAGGGAGTCGAAACTTATTAATGCAACAAAAGTTTCAGGAAGAACCGCCAAGGGGCTTGGCATTGGTGTACTAAATGCCGTAACAAACACCAGGTATGCCACACTGGAAAATAATAATACAAAAGAACAACGACAGGTTGTAGTTGATCCGCTTACTAATTACAGTGTTATTGTATTAGATCAAACCATGAAAAACAATTCCAGTGTATCGCTTATCAATACAAATGTATGGCGCAGTGGCAATGATTATGATGCAAATGTTACCGCTGCTCTATTCAGCCTCAATGATAAAAAGAACACCTGGAATATAAGTGGCAAAACAGCATTTAGCAATCTGATCGGTTACTTACCAGACGGGAAAACACAATCCGGCTACAGCCATAATTTCTCGATGGGAAAAACCAGCGGACGGTTCAACTTTAATATCGGGCAAGAACTGACCAACAGGAAATTCAACAGCAATGATCTAGGTTATTTCACATTTACCAATTTTATTGATCATTTTGCCTGGATGGGTTACCGTTGGATAAAGCCAACCAATTGGTATAACAATTTTCGGATAAACTTTAATGCATACTATTCAAGGAGATTAAATCCCGGCGCCTATCAGAATGCCAATTTCAATATGAATGCAAACGGTCAGTTGAAAAACTTATGGTATGTGGGCAGTATGATCGGCTACGAACCGGAAAACAATAATTTTTATGAACCCCGGGCAGCCGGCAAAGTTTTTAGAGGCTGGTCAAACTATTTTACGAATATCTGGTTTGAAACAAACAATGCAAAAAAGTATAAACTTTACTCCGAGTTATTTTATGTAAAAAGAAACCTGTTCAATAGTGAAAGGTATAGCTTCAACTTTGATCAGCGATACAGGTTTAATAATAACCTGACCATCAGCCAGGGCATATACTTAGCACCACAAACCAATAATGTAGGATTTGCAGGTTTCGAAGGAAATGAGGTCATCTTTGGCAAACGGGATATTAAGACCGTAGAAAATGTTATCAATATAAAATACAGCTTTAATGCAAACATGAATATCAATACCCGGATACGTCACTATTGGAGCAAAGTAGAGTATAAAGATTTTTTTACACTTAAAGATGATGGCTCTTTAGGAGATAACTCAACATACAATCAAAACAGAGATCAAAATCTGAATTTTTTCAATATTGACATGGTATATACATGGCAATTTGCACCCGGTAGTTTTATAAATGTGGTTTGGAAAAATGCCGCCACCGATTTCAGGCAAGCAACAATTAACGGCTACTTTAAAAATTTAAACCATACCATGAAAACGGAAGACAACAACAACATTTCT
>CAYVSH010000199.1:0-4385 GCA_964453625.1 uncultured Chitinophaga sp. | reverse complement strand
ACTGGCAGGATAAATGGGATGGTACAATCAAAGGAAGTCCCCAGACAACAGGAGTCTTTGTTTGGATGCTCCGCTACACCCATCGTGATACAAAAAAAGAAGTGTTCCAGAAAGGTACAGTGACACTGATACGATAATGGTTCAAGCTGCAAGTTTAGCCTGTCTTGTTACTTGTTTCTTGAATTTTGTTCCTTTCCTATATCTTTGCCTATGGCAACAAGAAATAATCTCCCCGCACAAGACAACCCCGCAAAATTCTTTGGTGAAGGCTTAACCTTTGATGATGTTTTATTAATGCCCGGCTACAGCCAGGTGCTTCCCCGTGATGTAGAAATAAAAACAAAGCTCACAAAGAATATAACATTGAATGTACCACTGCTCTCTGCAGCAATGGACACTGTAACAGAAGCATCATTAGCTACAGCATTAGCAAGAGAAGGTGGCCTGGGTATTTTGCACAAGAATATGAGTATTGAAAAACAGGCCGAACAGGTTCGTAAAGTAAAAAGAAGTGAAAGCGGACTGATCATTGACCCTGTAACACTTTTAGCTGATGCAACAATTGGCGATGCCTTCAAACTCATGAAAGAAAATAAGATCGGCGGTATTCCTATTATTGATAAAAACAAAAAACTCGTTGGTATACTCACCAACCGAGACCTCCGCTTTGAAGAAAACATGCAGCGAAAAGTTAGTGAGGTTATGACAAAAGAAAACCTGTACACTGCACCTGAAGGAACTGACCTGAAAAAAGCAGAACAGCTTTTTAAGAAAACAAAAGTGGAGAAACTCCCTATCATAGACAAGCAAGGAAGATTAACGGGTTTATTTACTTACAGTGATATCCTGAAATTAAAAAGTCATCCCAATGCAGTAAAAGATCAGTTTGGTCGTTTGCTGGTGGGGGCTGGTGTCGGTATCACTGCTGATATATTGGACAGGGTAGCTGCCTTGCAAAATGTAGGTGCAGATGTTATTGCATTGGATAGTGCACATGGACATAGTAAAGGAGTTATTTCGGCATTGAAGAATGTAAAAAAGAATTTTAAGAATATAAATGTGCTGGCAGGTAATGTTGGTACCGCTGCCGGTGCAAAAGCACTGGCAGAAGCCGGAGCAGATGCCATCAAAGTAGGTATCGGACCAGGCTCTATTTGTACCACAAGAATTGTGGCTGGTGCCGGTGTTCCCCAGCTTACTGCCATCATGGAAGCAGCTTCAGCAGTAAAAGGAAAAAATATTTCCATCATTGCAGATGGTGGGATCCGCTACACTGGTGATATGGTAAAAGCTTTGGCGGCTGGTGCAGATTGTGTGATGATGGGAAGTGTTTTTGCAGGCACAGAAGAAAGCCCCGGCGAAACGATCATTTATGAAGGAAGAAAATTCAAAGAATATCGTGGGATGGGTTCACTAGGTGCAATGGCCACGGGCAGCAGTGACCGCTACTTCCAGGATGTGGAAGACGATGTAAAGAAATTTGTACCAGAAGGTATTGAAGGCCGTGTTGCTTACAAAGGAACGTTGAAGGAGATCGTTTATCAGTACACAGGTGGTCTTCGTGCAGGTATGGGCTATTGCGGTGCAGCAAATATTGAAGCTTTGAAAAAAGCCGTCTTCGTTAAGATCACCAATGCTGGTATGAGAGAAAGCCATGCACATGATATTGAGATAACGAAAGAAGCTCCAAACTATAGCAGGAAGTGATTAGTTGATTAGTTTATTAGTAAAATGGTTAATTAGTCTATAAGCCCGGAATTTTCATTAATGTCTGAAAACTCCGGGCCTTTTAGTTGTTATTTTATTCGCCCGGTAAACTCCTTAACCAATTTACTGCCCCTACTCTTCCGGCACATCAAAAGTTATCGGTTGCTTGCGATATGCTTTTACTTTATACCCGTTTTGAATAGCTGGCTCCCACTTAGGTGCTTTTTTCAAAACCCTGATGGCCTCTGCTTCCAATCCATAACCATGATTAGTTAATGCTTTTATATCACTGACATTACCTTCCTTGTCCACAATAAATTGTATTACCACGGTGTACCTTCCGGGAGGTGCATTGTTTTTTGTCGGTGTCTCCGGATCAAGATTTCGGGTTAAAAACCTTACCCAGTCACCAATAAATTTTGCATCGATTTGTACAACAGAAAGTGGCTCATCCGATTCTTTATCTTCTTTTTTCTGGATTATTCCATGTTGCTCTCCTTTTGATACTTCAGGTGTTGCAATTTTAGTATCAAGAATTCCATCCATTTTTATTTCTCCAATCTTTGAATCTATCAGACTTTCCTGTGAAGGTGGCGGATCAATCACCTTATCATCATCAACAACTATTAAATCAACAAATTTTTCTGTTTTCACCTGTACATCTTCCGGCGGTGGCAATTCTTCTTTTGGTGGCGGTTCTGGTAGTTTTTCTTCTGGCGGCAAATCAGAAATAATTACTCCTTCATTGATACGATAAACCGGATCATTATTTTTTCCGGAACCTGCCAATGCTGTTCCTCCCACTGCTAATACAGCAATAGAAAATGTAATGATCAACGCTTTTTTAATACGCTGTTCATATGTCTTGCGGAGATAATAAGCGCCGTACTCTTTATTACGGCCGTCAAAGATCAGGTCTATCAGCGAAGCTGATAAAATTTTGTTGGTTTGCATGGCTTATACTTTTCTACTGAGAGAGAGTAGTGATAAATTTTCCATAAAATATTTTTTGATTAAGGTAAGGATGCATTGTTGCTATGCTGCCAAACATCTTCTATTTTTACAGGAAAGCTATCTTTTGAAACGATTCATCAATCTTCTCCTGGCCATTTTAACAGGGCTTCTTCTTTATGCTGCATGGCCAGCTTCATCATTAACTACACTTTTAATTTTTTTGGCGTGGACTCCTTTGCTCTGGCTGGAAACAAAAGTTGAAAGTCGTAAAAAGTTCTTTTGGCTTACTTATGTTACTATGTTCGTATGGAATGTTTCCACTACATGGTGGATATGGAATGCATCTGCTCCGGGTGCAGTTGCAGCATTTCTTGCCAATAGTTTACTGATGTGTTTTCCCTGGCTTGGATTTAAGATAGCAAAGAAAAGATTTGGACCAGCAATTGGTTATCTATCGTTGATTGCTTTCTGGATGTGTTTTGAATATATCCATTTACAGGATTGGGGATTAAGCTGGCCATGGCTCACCTTAGGCAATGCTTTTGCAGCACATACTGAATGGATACAGTGGTATGAATATACCGGCACAAGCGGCGGTTCACTGTGGATAATGCTTAGTAATATTTTACTGTTTGCATTATTTACAGAATACCAGAAAAACGGCAGGTCATCTGTTTATTTCAGGCAAATGCTTTCGTGGCTGGTTATTATGATTGTCCCTTTTATTTTATTCATGAAAAAAAATAAAAGCTCGACAATTAATGTTGAGGGGAAAAATATTGTTGTAGTACAACCAAATATTGATCCCTATGAAAAAGTGTCGGAATTGACTGGCTCATTTGAAGCACAGCTACAACGATTAATAACTACAACTGAAAAACAAATTGACAGCAATACTGCATTGATTGTATGGCCTGAAACTGCTTTATACACAGCATCAAGAATTGACGAAGCCTCATTGAAAGAAAATTATTTCCTTAATCCTTTATTTTCTTTCCTAAAAAAATATCCGAATGCATCATTATTTACCGGGATAGAAAGTTTCCGGGTGTTTCCTTCCAAAACAAAATATTCAGAAGAGTATAACGGCAGCTTTTATGAATCCTATAATGGTTCTGCATTGCTCGATAGCAACGGTGCATCTGCATTTTACCATAAATCTATGCTGGTGCCGGGAGTGGAAACCTTACCCTGGTTCTTAAAGTTCATAGATAAATGGTTTGAGAAGTTTGGCGGTACCAAAGCAGGTTACGCCAGGCAAACTGAAAGAACTGTGTTGAATGAAAAAAATGGTTTTAAGATTGCTCCGGCTATCTGTTATGAAAGTATCTATGGTGAATTCATGAGCAGATACATACATAATGGAGCAAACCTGATCTGCATTATTACGAATGATGGATGGTGGAAGAATACACCCGGTCATAAACAGCACATGAACTATGCAAGACTACGGGCTATTGAAACAAGAACCTGGGTAGCCAGGAGTGCCAATACCGGTATCAGTTGCTTTATTGATCCTTATGGCAGGGTTATTGAGCCACAGCCTTATGATACAAATGCTGCTATTAAAATGAACATTTCTGTGCCGGATAATAAAAAAACTTTTTATGTGAGATATGGAGACATATTGTCTAAGATAATGGTGATAATAAGCATAATAATTCTGGCAGTAAGTGTTGTATTTAAAATTAGACACACCCACCCATTCATGTTATAATCAATCT
>CAYVSH010000198.1:0-4388 GCA_964453625.1 uncultured Chitinophaga sp. | reverse complement strand
CAATGCAGCAGTTAATCGCTTCTACAATGCAGCACCATTAAGAAACTATTATATTGGTGTTTCATTCCAATGGATCAAACAACAATCAAAATAGCAACTTTCCACCTTAATGATTAACAGCAGGACAAGCAAGCTTCCCTTTTGCCCCGGGCCTGAAAATAATGCCAATAGAAATAGTTTGATAATGATCGTAATGGTCAGGATTTGTTGCTTTGCTGAACCCATCCAGGTAATCAGTAAACATTAAACGATAAGAAGATTCAGCATAAACAGCCAGTGCGGGAGAAAATCCATATCGAATGCCTGCACCAATTGGCACAACCGGTATTACTGTAGGAGTACCATGCTCCTGATCTGCTGCAATGTTTTGTAATATCTCGGCTCCCTCCTGGAAATATTCAGGGTTAAAATTACTGGCATCACTTTTAATATTCAGAAAACTGACGCCTACTCCGGCCATCAGGTAGGGTGAGAATCCTGTATTCTGATAATTTGTTCGTAATGGATTCCAGACTACTTGTTCCGATAATTCGATCAAAGGTGATCTGAAATTAAAATTCCGTTGCTTTCTAAACTCAGGATTATCATAAGCAGCATCATCGCCCCGAAGACCGCCAATAGCCAGGTTTGTTCTCGCCAAAAAGGAGGCACTTAAAATTAAACTTCCATGTAATTGAAACCCTATCCGCATTGTTTCATAAGATCCAAATTTGTTTGGTGTAAGATCTCCCTGGTAAATATTTGTACTGATACCGGCTCCCACTTCAAACTTTGGAACCATCAGCTGAGCATTTGATGTATGACAGGATAACCCTGTAACAATAGAAAGAGTAATAATTTTATTAGCTATACTAATCATAAGTGTTGTTTATTATGGAGAATACTCTCCTGTTCATTAAAAAAAAGCAGTAGTAATTGGAGGAAGAAAGTGACCGGGCTCAAGTAAAAAACGATACCTGTTAAGCTTTGATTATCGTATCGATGTTAAATAATTCAGGAAATTTTTAGAATTGCTACATATAAAGATGATTTCAGACAGACTGGAAGAATACAGCAAAGTTTATTCCAAAGAATAAAAAACATGTTCAAATAATTATTTCAGAAAAGAAATCCGGTCTCCCTACATTTGCACCGATTTGGTTCCCGGATTTCCGGGATTAAAAGGGAAGTCAGTCACCTGTCTGCCGACATGCAGGAAATCTGACGCTATCCCCGTAGCTGTAGTCTCGTCGCATATGGGCGAACTTTTGAGCAACTACATCCACTGTCTCTCTTAAGCAGAGACGGGAAGGAAGTTCAAAAGGCGAGAAAGCCAGAAGACCTGCCATATCACTTAAACCATATTTCAGCTTTCGGGTGAAAGGCATGAGATGTAAAAGTCGGAAGACGTTTATATTTCTATCTCAATTACACGGAAGCAGTCACAACAAAAATTTCATTAAGAATGAAAAAACATTTTTTTGTAGTGGCTGCTGTTATTTTCAGCAGTACACTAAAAGCACAAGATTCAACTGCAACATCTTTAGACGAAGTGGTACTTACAGCAAATAAGTATCCTAACAAAACTTCCCTTACGGGTAAAGTTGTAACGATTATCACCCGTGAACAGCTGGAAAGAAGCGGTGGAAAAGATCTATCCCAATTGCTAACTGAACAGTCTGGCATTTTCATAAGTGGAGCAAATAGCAACGCCGGAAAAGATAAAAGTGTTTATTTGAGAGGAGCAAGAGTTGAATACACTCTCATCACCATTGATGGAATTCCCGTTTATGACCCATCTGGTATTGGAAGTAATTTCGATATCAGGAATATTCCGCTGGCAAATATTGAACGAATAGAAATATTAAAAGGCAGTCAGTCAACTCTATATGGTAGTGACGCCATTGCAGGGGTGATCAATATCATCACCAGGAAAAACACTATCAAACCGATCTCTGGAAATGCTTTGTTAAGCTATGGCAGCAATGAAAATTTAAGAACTAATGCAGGTATTAATGGGAAATCAGGAATTGTAGATTATAATGCTGCCTTATCCTTTCAAAATACGAAAGGTATCAACGAAGCAGTAAATAAAAATAATGTAACGGAAGTAGATAAAGACGGTTTCAGGCAAACAGGCATTCAAATAGGAATGGGAATTAGGCCTTCAGATAAAGTATATATACAGCCATTTTTCAGGTATAGTAATTTGAATGGCGATATAGACCAGGGAGCTTTTACAGACGAACTGGATTATACCTACAAACAAAAAAGCTGGCAAACAGGTATAAGAAGTGAATTCAATATTGGGAGGTCGAAACTTAATGTTCTTTATAATTACAATAACATTAATCGTCTTTATACAGATGACTCAATTAAAAGCAGGAATGGCTTTGATACATGGTCACAAGGAAGTTATAAAGGTTCTGAACATTTTGCAGATGCGTTTATAAATATTCCGTTAGGCAGCCAGCTAAAACTAACAGGAGGTATTGACTACAGATCATCCGTTTCAGATCAGTCATATTCATCGATTGGGTTCTTTGGTCCGTATAAATCTGAATATTCTCAGGATAGCCTGCACCAAAACCAGGCTGGTTTTTACACAGCATTAAATGTAAATGATAAATCGGGTTTTAACCTGGAGTTGGGTAGCCGCATAAATTTTCACTCTGAATTCGGGAGTAATGTAGTTTTCAACGTCAACCCCTCCTATTTCATGAATAAGAAAGTAAAATTATTTGCCAACATTTCATCAGCATATAGAACTCCATCACTCTACCAGCTTTTCTCAGAATATGGAAATGCTGATTTAAAACCAGAAGCCGGATTTACAACTGAAGCCGGTTTACAATATTTTTCGTCAAACAATAAATTCAATAGCCGGGTTGTTGCTTTCAGCCGCAATGTAAAAGATGTGATCTTCTTTTATTTTAACAGCAGCACCTTTGAGTCGCAATATATCAATCAGGATAAGCAAAAAGATCATGGCTTTGAGTTGGAAGCTGCTTATAATATCAATAAAGGAACAACTATAAAAGCATTTTACACTTATACAACTGGTGAAATCACCACTCAAAAGAACGGAAAGGATACCACATTCAATAATTTGCTGAGACGGCCAAAGTCAAGTATCAGTATCAATTTTGGCAGTCAGCTTTTCAAAAGTTTTTATATCAGTTCCAACCTGATGAGTGTTGGAAAGAGGAAAGATGCTTATTTTGACAATAATACATTTTCAACAATTAACACTACACTGAAAAGTTATATACTCTGGGATATTTTTGCCGAGATGAGTGTATTAAAAAATAAACTCAAAATATTTGCAGATTTTAGAAATATTACAAATAGTCAGTTTACCGAAATAAGCGGCTTTAATACACTGGGCTTTAATGGTAATGGAGGTATTCGTTTTACATTCTGACAAACCAACATCATGAGTTTATACGAAACAAAAAACTGTCACCGTTGTAAAGAACAATTTGAATGCAAGCCCGGCAATATTTCACAATGCCAGTGCAATAGCATTAAGCTGACTGATGAACAAAGGGCTTTTATAGAACAACAGTATAATGATTGCCTTTGTAACAAATGCCTTACTGTTTTGCAGAATGATTTAGAACTATTCAAAGAAAAATACATCTACCGCTGAATGAAAACAGAAGGAAGCAGAATATTGTTTCCTTCTGTTTTACTTATACTAATTTTGCCAAAACTTCTTTATGGCAATTGATTTTAATAAACTACTTACCGTAACTTTTACATTATTTGCTGTAATAGATATCGTTGGCTCAGTACCTATTTTAATTTCTTTGAAACAAAAAATGGGAGGTATCAATGAATTTAAAGCCACAATTATCTCCGGTGCCCTGATGATTCTTTTCATGTTTATTGGTGAAGCTTTCCTTGGCATTCTTGGATTGGATATAAGTGCCTTTGCGGTAGGTGGTTCTATTGTGATCTTTATATTGGGGCTGGAAATGGTACTAGGTCTCGAATTCTTTAAAGGAGATATGGATATTAAAGCGGCTACTGTAGTACCTATAGCTTTCCCATTAATTGCAGGCTCAGGTACATTGACAACCATAATGTCATTACGGGGTTCTAATTATGGAGAAACAGTTCTGCTGATTGCCATCCTGGTCAACCTGATAATTATTTATATAGTTTTGAAATCGTTAGGAACGATTGCAAAATTACTTGGCCCGGCCGGATTGATAGCGGTAAGAAAATTTTTTGGTGTAATATTGCTCGCCATTGCGGTAAAAATATTTGCCACCAATGCACCGGGTTTAATAAAACCACCTGTAAAACAGGATGTCATAATTAATAAAGTAAAATAGTTCTTTTCGCTGGCCTCGTAGTACAATGGATAGTATAAGAGTTTCCGAAGCTCCAGATCCAGGTTC
>CAYVSH010000197.1:0-4401 GCA_964453625.1 uncultured Chitinophaga sp. | reverse complement strand
CCACCATCGTTATTTGCCGAAATATCAATATCTAAAGATCCAACCTCAACTAAAGTTCCATTATTTGGTGGATCTTGTTTATATAGTTTATTTCCATCAAAGTCTAAATCAAATAAAGTGGTGGTAGATGCACCTGGAAAGCTGTTCGTATAGGCAACAGCACCAACCATTGTATTGGCGGGATTTAAATTTCCATCAGTAGCCGCCACTCCTCCAGTTTCCGGATTTAGTCTCAAATTTTGCCCACCAGATGTTACAACCCGTATCCTATCAACAGTAGGATTAAAATCAAATGCAACTAATGATCCTGACAAAGCTGGTGAAAATGCTGATGTACCAACCATAGTTGCACGGCCATTCTCATGATTAATAATATACAAGCGGCTGCTGATACCTAAGCCATATAATTGACCTGTCGCAGGCCTGAAGTCAATAGCAATAATTCTTTCTGACGAAGGCAATCCGGAAATAGAAACACTTGCTGTTGTAACAGCAGGATTATTGGCATTATATCTTACAAGTCCGTTGGATCCCGTAAGGCCATAGAAAACTAGATCTGGTCTGGTAACAGGATCAGGAATAGGAACAGTGAAATTTCCTTTTTCACAACTTGTAAATATTATTAAACTGCTTAAACTAAGAAGCAATATCAATTGGTTGATTTTTTTTACCATGGTTAATCGTTTTATGCTCCACGTACGGAATTAAGAAGAAAGCAGATTGATTTAAGTTTATTTATAAAAAAATGGATTTCTTTTCCCCAGTTGTGAATAACTCCAAATCATTAAGGCTAAACCTGTTTTGTTATATTTGCTCGGCTTCCCCAAACCCTCCGAAAAAGGGGGTTAGAGAGTATGTTTAGTTAAGTTGCAATTTGAAAGTGTATAGTGCTGTATTATATTGCTCAATAGCGATATAGAGTACAAGAGTGCGACGCAAGGGACGATGCTCAGGGAACCGCAAGCTGGTAACAAAATATCTCTGAAAAACTTAAGTGAGCAATGGCAAAAGAAAAAGAAAAGTCAGACCTTTTTAATTACGACGAAGACAGTATAAAATCTCTCGATTGGAAAGAACATATCCGCTTAAGACCTGGTATGTACATTGGAAAACTGGGCGACGGATCCTCTCCTGATGATGGCATTTACGTATTGATAAAAGAAGTGATGGACAATTGTATAGATGAGTATACAATGGGACATGGTAAAACTGTGGAGTTGACGATAGATGGAAAAACAGTTAGTGTAAGAGATTATGGCCGTGGTATTCCGCTCGGTAAAGTGGTGGATGTAGTGAGCAAGATAAATACCGGTGCAAAATATGATAGTAAGGCATTTCAGAAATCGGTTGGGCTGAATGGTGTGGGTACAAAAGCTGTGAATGCATTAAGCCATTATTTTAAAGTAACTGCTGTACGGGAAGGAAAAGAAAAAACGGCTGAATTTGAACGGGGTGTTTTAATAAAAGAACATAAAGAAGCAAAGACCGGTGAAGAGAACGGTACGTTGGTAACTTTTATACCCGATGAGTCGGTATTTAAAAACTTTAAATTCCATTCTGAATTTTTAGAGAATCAGATCTGGAATTATTGCTTTTTGAATGCAGGACTGAAAATTGTTTTCAACGGAAAAAGTTTTGTAAGTAAGAATGGATTATTTGATCTGTTGCAACGCAAAACGAACGAAGATGAAATTCGTTACCCGATCATTCACCTGAAAGGCAATGATATTGAAATTGCCCTTTCGCATACCAACGATTACGGAGAAGATATATACAGTTTTGTAAATGGCCAGCATACTACACAGGGCGGTACTCACCAGCAGGCTTTCCGGGAAATGTATGTAAAAACCATCCGTGAATTTTATAAGAAAGATTATGATGCATCGGATATCAGAACTGGTATCGTCGCTGCAGTTTCTGTTCGTGTTGTTGAACCGGTTTTCGAATCGCAGACAAAAACAAAGCTGGGTTCGGTAAATGTGGACACCAACGGGCCAAGTATGCGGCAGTTCTTCAGCGACTTTTTATCTAAAGAACTGGATAATTTTTTACATAAGAATCCTTCTACTGCTGAGGAACTGAAGAAGCGAATAGAGCAGAGTGAACGGGAGAGAAAGGATATGGCTGGTATTAAGAAACTGGCAAATGAAAGAGCTAAGAAGGCAAATCTGCATAATAAGAAATTAAGGGATTGCAGGGTTCACCTGAATGATGAACCGCCATCAAAAGGCAAGGAAGAGTTTATTGAAAAGCAAAATGCCACTACAATATTTATTACCGAAGGTGACAGTGCCAGTGGTTCTATTACCAAATCAAGAAATGTAGAAACACAAGCCGTATTCAGTTTACGGGGAAAACCTTTGAACTGTTTTGGACTGACAAAGAAAGTGGTATACGAAAATGAAGAATTCAACCTGCTGCAACATGCGTTGAATATTGAAGAAGGAATGGAAGGTTTGCGGTTCAATAACATTGTAATTGCTACCGATGCCGATGTGGATGGAATGCATATCCGTTTGTTGTTGATGACTTTCTTCCTGCAGTTTTTCCCTGACCTTGTAAAGCATAATCATATTTATATATTGGAAACGCCTTTGTTCCGTGTGAGGAACAAGCAGGAAACTATTTACTGTTATAGCGAAGAAGAAAAACAAGCAGCGGTAAAGAAATTAGGCAGCAAACCGGAGATCACCCGTTTTAAAGGATTGGGAGAAATTTCGCCGGAAGAGTTTGGTAAGTTTATTGGTGAAGAAATGAAAACAACATTAATGGGACTTGAAGCTGGTGAACATATCCAGGATCTGCTTGATTTTTATATGGGAAAGAATACTCCGGACAGGCAGGACTTTATTATTAATAATTTGAAAGTGGAACTTGATGAGCCTGTAGAAAGTAATTAATAGATGTTTGAATTTCATGCCGATAGAAAACGATACTTCAACATTCAGGTTTTGAATGCGGAAAAACATGTGATTCCATTTATTGAGGAAAAGTTTCCGATAACCAGAGGAATGAGAGTGTTGGAAATTGGATGTGGCGAAGGAGGTGTGCTGAAAGCATTTATCAATAAAGGTTGTGAAGGTATGGGAGTAGAACTGGATGCACCGAGAATTGAAAATGCCCGGAAATTTTTACCGGAGGATATTGCAGCAGGAAGATTGAGCTTCGTGGTAAAAGATATTTACAAGGTAAATGTAGAAAATGATTTTAAAGGGCTGTTTGATATTATTGTTTTGAAAGATGTAATTGAGCATATTCATGATCAGGCAAAACTGATCGGCTGGATGAAGAATTTTCTGAAACCCAATGGCATTGTGTTCTTTGGTTTTCCGCCCTGGTATATGCCTTTTGGTGGTCATCAGCAAATATGCAAATCGAAGATATCCAAGCTGCCTTACATTCATTTGTTACCCAGATTTATGTACAAGGCTATATTGAAAAACAGGAAAGAGAATATTGCAGAGATGATGGAGATCAGGGATACCGGAATAAGCATCGAACGATTTGAAAGGATCTGTAAAAAAGAAGGATATAAAATTGCTCATCACCGGCATTATTTATTGAACCCTATATATGAATGGAAATTTGGCTGGAAACCCAAACGACAAGGGATTTTGATAAAAGCAATTCCATTTGTTAGAAATTTTTTTACGACCTGTGTTTATTATATCATTCAACCTAATAACAAATAATCAAGATGATACATATTGTATTTAATGAAAGTGAGATAGACCTGATGAAGCAGGTAATTGAATTAGATGAAACTCTTGCAGGGGAAGTGATACAGATAAGAGACGATTATGCCGTTGGGCCGCTTACAGCTATTGATACTCCGGAGGGCTGGCAGGCAAGAACTGACTGGTGGATGGAACTAATCAAACATTCTCACTATAATAATGGCGGTATAAATATTATTGATGACCGGGAAACGATCAATGTACTGAAAGCAAAGCTGGATGAAAATCCGGATGAACAGTTGTGGATATGGATGGGGCAAAATCAGCATGATGTATGTGGTTATTACAGGATTATTCCGGAGTTCAGGGAGTACCAGGGCAGGATTATGGTTTTGTATATGAACAACCTTCCTTTCATAAATGAAAAAGGGCAGATATTTTATCCTTCATGGCTTAATGAAATACAACCCAGCGAATTTTTGAAAGCAAAAAAACTGGCAAGGCCGGTAACGCTGAGTGAATTTGAAATTGATCCGGATGAATGGAAAAAACTTTGTGATGAAAATGCAATAGTTAGAATTCTGGAAGGCGGCAAAAAAATTATAGGGAAAGAAGAAACCTTTTATGATAGTGAGATCATGAAGAACCTTACACCGGAATGGCAAAAAGCATGGCGTTTGGTGGGGAATACATTACACCGGATGAAAATTAAAACTGGTGATGT
>CAYVSH010000196.1:0-4404 GCA_964453625.1 uncultured Chitinophaga sp. | reverse complement strand
ACAGGAGCTATGAGTTCTTGGCTACGCCAGAAGATCGCACCGGGTCGGCTTCACTTTGGCTGGGCAGCGGTGATAAGGTTCCTGCCCAGCGGTTGCCCAGATTGAAATACTTTGCCGGTATGAAGATGATGAACGAAATGATGGCGATGAATGGTGATATGTTGCCGATGGGAATGGAAATGAGCAACCAGACGATGGATATGAATACGGTAATGTATCCAGAGATAACAGGAGATGAGAATCCAAAGAAAAAAATGCCGATGGACGAAATGAAAGGACATGATATGCATAGTATGAATGTGGTATCGGGTACTTCCGGTATGGTAACACTAAATTATGGGATGCTGAAAGCAACAGCGAAAACTACCTTGCCCGATGGGCCGGTAAAGGAATTAAAATTTGAGCTAACGGGAAACATGAATCGTTATGTATGGAGTCTGGATAATAAAACATTGTCTGAAACAGATAAGATATTAATTAAGAAAGGGGAGAATGTAAAAATGATCTTTTACAACAACTCTATGATGCGTCATCCTATGCACTTACATGGTCATGATTTCCGGTTACTAAACGGCCAAGGTGATTATGCACCATTGATGAATGTGATGGACATCATGCCGATGGAAACTGATTCAGTGGAGTTTGCTGCAAATGCAGAGGGAGATTGGTTTTTTCATTGCCACATATTATATCATATGATGAGTGGGATGGGAAGAGTTTTTAGTTATGAGAATGCTGCACCCAATCCTGAGATACCTGATCCCAAAGCAGCCTGGAAAGGTTTGAAGAAGGATGACAGGATGTTTCATTTTATGACCAACATTGGCATACAAAGTAATGGAAGTGATGGTGAAGCGATGATTGCCAATACGAGATGGAAATTTACAACCATGTGGCATTTGGGCTATCATGATAAGCATGGCTATGAAAGCGAAACTATGCTGGGTAGATATTTAGGAAAAATGCAATGGTGGTTCCCGTATGTAGGGTTTGATTATCATTATAAGGTAGAAGGAGGCCCTAAGAATATCTTTGGAAGTGAAGAGAAGAACTGGTTTGGCCAATCAAGTAACAGAAACACCCGGAAAACAATAGTGGCGGGTATTGCCTATACATTACCAACATTAACGGTGGCAGATTTACGGGTTGATGGAAATGGTAAAGTTCGTTTTCAATTGTCAAGAGAAGATATTCCGCTTACTCCACGGCTGCGGTTAAACTGGATGCTGAATACAGATAAGGAGTACACGGCAGGGTTCAGGTATATAACCAATAAATATTTATCACTTTCCACACATTATGATAGCGATATGGGTTTCGGTGCAGGCATTACCATAACTTATTAGTAAAACATCTAAAGGAATTTGTATGGAACACTCCACACACATGCATACACAACATGCTAAGCACAATACGGGTAAACAGGAAGCAGTTAAAGGTCATAATCCTTCTCATGGTCATCCCGGTCATGATCATCATGCCATGATGATTGACGATTTTAAAAAACGATTTTGGATTTCTTTGATCATCACTATTCCCATTTTGTTGTTATCAGAAATGATACAACATTGGCTGGGATTTGAAATAAAATTCACAGGCGATAAATATGTATTATTTACCTTATCCACTTTCATTTTCTTTTATGGTGGCTGGCCCTTTTTAAAAGGGCTTGTTGATGAGTTGAAAACTAAGTCAATGGGTATGATGACATTGATCGCTTTAGCAATCAGTGTCGCTTATATTTTTAGTGTGGCTGTTGTTTTTGGTTTTGAAGGGATGGATTTTTTCTGGGAGTTAGCAACGCTTATCGTCATAATGCTTTTAGGACATTGGCTGGAAATGAAATCAATATTAGGTGCCTCAAAAGCATTACAGCTATTGGTAAGTATGATGCCCGCAGTGGCACATAAAGTTCATGGTGATCATATAATGGATGTAAAGCTGGAAGAGTTACACATAAATGATATCATTTTGATTAAGCCAGGAGAAAAAGTTCCAGCAGATGGTATCATAATTGAAGGAGAAAGTTATCTTAATGAGAGTATGTTAACCGGAGAAAGTAAGCCAGTTAAGAAAGCAAAGAATGACAAAGTTATTGGTGGCGCCATTAATGGAAATGGTTCTATGAAAGTAAAAGTGTTGCATACTGGCAAAGACAGTTATTTAAATAAAGTGATAGTCTTGGTTCAGGATGCTCAGAAAGCAAAATCAAAAACACAACACCTGGCTGACCGGGCAGCAAAATGGCTTACGTTTATTGCCCTGGGAGTTGGAGTCACTACTTTGATTGTTTGGCTGGTTTTAGGCTTTGGCTGGAACTATGCAATTGAAAGAATGGTAACTGTAATGGTTATTTCTTGTCCACATGCATTAGGTTTAGCTATTCCATTAGTTGTTGCTATATCAACAGCCGTATCTGCACAAAACGGATTACTGATCAGAAACAGAACAGCGTTTGAAAATTCCCGTAAGATAACAACTATGGTTTTTGACAAGACAGGGACTTTAACAAAAGGCGAATTTGGAGTAACAAGAGTTGAATCTGTAAATAATTTCAATAAGAAAGAAATGTTGCAATATGCTGTGGCCCTGGAACAATCATCTGAGCATCCGATAGCCATTGGGATAATGAATAAAGCGAAAGAAGAAAAATTAGAAATACTAAAAACAGAAAATTTTAATGCTATTACCGGAAAGGGAGTTGAAGCAATGGTAAGCGGAAAAAAAATAAAAGTGGTAAGTCCTGGTTTTCTGAAAGATAATAAGATTGCTATTCCCGAATCCGTTTCCTCCAACCAGTCGGAAACGATTGTATTTGTTCTAATTGAAGATCAACTAGCAGGGTATATTGCATTGGCTGATGAAATAAGACCTGAATCAAAGGCAGCGATTCTTTCTTTCAAAAATATGGGTATTAAAGTAATGATGGCAACCGGTGATAGTGAGAAAGTAGCAAAAGCTGTCGCAGAAGAACTAGGCTTAGATGGATATTATGCTGAAGTATTGCCACATCAAAAAGTAGAGATTGTAAAAGAATTACAAAGCAAAGGTGAATATGTAAGCATGACGGGTGATGGTGTAAATGATGCTCCTGCATTAGCACAGGCAGATGTTGGGATAGCGGTTGGATCGGGTACAGACGTAGCTGCTGAAACTGCTGATATTATCCTGGTAAACAGTAACCCGAAGGATATTTTAAACCTGATTATGTTTGGGAGAGCCACTTATAAAAAGATGATTCAAAACCTTACCTGGGCTACCGGGTATAATGCCATTGCCATTCCATTAGCGGCAGGGGTTTTATATAGTTCAGGATTTGTTCTGGATCCGGCTATTGGGGCGATATTTATGAGTTTAAGTACTATTATTGTTGCCGTAAATGCACAATTATTAAAATTAAAAATTGCAATATGAATAAATTATTAATGGTTTTAATTCTGACATTTTCCTTATCTGTAGCCGTAGCACAGGATACAAAAGTGAAAGAAGAAGTATGCTTCAATCCGAACCTGGTAAAAGACACAACCAAAAAGAGTATAAAGTCAATGGCATTCGCAATTATCAATGACGATTCTGTTAAGATCAGTTACCATTCTCCAGGGGTCAGAAAAAGAATTATCTGGGGAGGATTGGTGCCTTATGATGAAGTTTGGGTTACAGGGGCACATGATGCAACTACTATCGAATTCCCAAAACCTGTCAAGGTAGGTGATAAGAAAATCCCTCCTGGTAAGTATGCCTTTTTTACTATTCCGGGGAAAGAACAATGGATACTTATTCTAAATAAAAATTGGCAACAACACCTCGCCTCAGAGTATGATGAAAAAGAGGATATAGTTAGGGTATCAGTAATACCAGTTGACAATACTTTTACAGAACGGTTGCAATATTTTATTGAAGATCAAAAAATAAGTGTTGCCTGGGAGAAAGTAAAAGTGGACCTGCCGATTAAATTTTAATAAAAAATCTGATTGCTTTTCAAAATATGTATTATATTCGTCTAAACTAATATTTAGACAAGACTAAAAATATATTTACATTACTCGAAATGCAAAGATTCGTCATCATATTTTTACTGGCTATTGCCCATTTTTCTGCTTTAAGCCAGACTTTAAAACAAGGTGAAATAAGAAATGAAGCTACTGGCGAAGCGGTGGCAGGGGCAACGATCATATATAAAGATTCATCAACATCATTGCTAAGTGATGAAAACGGGAAGTTTTCTATTGCTGATCCTGTCAATAAGGTGTTACTGATAACGGCTGTTGGTTATAAAGGAAGGGAATATACAGTTGGGATTAAAGATCGCTTTATCATTTTATTGTCTCCATTACAAAAGGAACTGGATGCTGTTGTGGTTACAGGTACGATGAGACCGGTAAAGAAACTGGAAAGCCCCATTGC
>CAYVSH010000195.1:0-4512 GCA_964453625.1 uncultured Chitinophaga sp. | reverse complement strand
AATGAATTAAAAAAACAAAATTGTGATGTATGGCTGGCCGGTGAAGGAGCTCAAAAACAATTATTGACGCAGGAATTTCCCGATCTTCCTTTTCTTGATCTACCCGGTTACCGGGTGAAATATGCCAGAACGAAAAGAGGCTTTTTCTGGAAAATGTTATTACAAAGTCACAAACTAAGTTTGTCTATCCGGTTTGAAAATAACTGGTTGAAAAAAGCGGTTAACGACTATAGATTTGATGCAGTCATCAGCGACAACAGGTATGGTTTATACCACACTTCTGTTCCCGCTATTTTTATTACTCACCAATTGAAAATTAAAAGTCCGGTTGGAAAATGGAGTGAAGGAATTGTTCAAAAAAGAAATTACAGATACATCAACAGGTTTACAGAATGCTGGGTGCCGGATATTAACGATGAGAATAGTTTAGGAGGTGAGCTTTCAAACCCGGTCATCAAGCCAGCTACCCCTGTTCACTACATTGGTTTTCTTTCAAGGTTCATACCCGATAATAATTTTGTTGAAAAGAAAAACAATCTTCTTGTAATTCTTTCCGGCCCCGAGCCCCAAAGAACAATCCTGGAAGAAAAAATTATAAAGGAGATCAGCCAATATAATGGAACGGCAACAATTGTCAGGGGTTTACCACTTTCTCCTACTCATATTCCATATACCAACATGATAAAGGTTTATAATCATCTTGGTTCAGAAGCGTTGAAAACCGCCATACAGGAAGCTGAGCTTATCATATGCCGAAGTGGTTATAGTTCAGTAATGGATCTGATGGTTATGCAAAAGAAGTGCATATTTATTCCTACTCCCGGACAAACAGAACAAGAATACCTTGGTCGCTATTTAATGGAAAAGAAAAAGGGAATAAACATTACACAGCATGAATTCACTTTGAATAAAGCACTTGAAAAGGCTCAATCATTCAATTTTCAACTACCGGAATTAAAAAGTAAGGCTACTCTTGCAAAGAGAATTGAAGATTTCCTTTTATCCTTAAGATAAAGAGGATGTTTTATCTATTGCTGAGCGGCTTTGGGATAATCAAAAAACAAAAATTCTTTTTCAGCATCTTTAAAGTCGCTCCATTTATCAGCCTTCACATTTATTGCAAACACACCACAGGTTGGAATATTATCTATTCTCGTATTGGTAAGCATATTGGCAAAATCGGTAATACCAAAGTTGTGTGAGAAAACAGCAATACAATCATGTTTATTATCCGCATTTTCAATTACGGCATAAAATGTTGATGGTTCAGCCAGATAAAGCTTTTCTTTAAAATCAATTTTGTCTTTTTTAATGTCGAATATTTTTGCAAAACATTTAGCCGTCTTAGCAGCTCGTTTGGCCGGGCTGGCAATGATTGCATCCAGCTTTATCTTTTTATCTTTTAATCGTTGGGCCATTACGGGTGCATCCCTTTTTCCTCTTTCATTCAATGGCCTTTCAAAATCACTGAGTGATGCGTCACTCCAGTCGCTTTTCGCATGGCGTACAAGTATAACAGTCTTCATTAAAAAGATTTATAAATACAAAAGTCCTGAAATAAGAGTTCAGTTTAATAGCCCCTCACATTCTTCCCTTCCATGTAATTGATAAACGCCTTGTTTACCACTTTGTTTCCGCCGGGTGTAGGATAGTTGCCGGTAAAATACCAGTCGCCAAGATTATTGGGGCAGGATTTATGCAAGTCTTCAATGCTCTGAAAAATCACATCCACAGGAATTCCAAGGTCTGTAGGTGTGATCAGTTGGGCAATCTTAGCCGAAATTTCTTCTGTAGTAAATTGCTTATACAGTTGCTTCACCACATTCTCCGTGTGCAACTTATTATTGCGATGAAGGTCTTTGCATTTTTCAAACAGTTCGGTCAGGCATTTTTCTTTATGCTGCTCTTTCATCAGTTCCACTGCTGCATTAAAAGCAATAAAATCACCCATTTTACTCATATCAATACCATAACAATCGGGGTAACGTATCTGAGGTGATGAAGAAACGACAATGATGCGTTTGGGCTTTAATCTCCCCAGCATACGGATAATACTTTCTTTCAATGTAGTGCCTCTTACAATGGAATCATCAATCACTACCAGTGTATCTTCACCGGGACGTACAGTTCCGTATGTAATATCATACACATGCTGTACCATTTCATTGCGGCCTGTATCTTCTGTAATAAATGTCCGCATCTTTACATCCTTGATGGCAATTTTTTCCTGGCGAATGCGGCGGTTGATCATTTCACTTAATTTCTCCTCATCAAAATCTTTACCCCAGCTTAATATCCTTTCTTTTTTTATCCTGTTAAGGTATTGCTCCATTCCTTTCACCATCCCATAGAAAGCAACCTCTGCTGTATTGGGGATAAAAGAAAAAATTGTATTCTTCAAATCATGATCTATGGCATTCAACACCCTTTCACTTAAATTAAAACCCAATGCTTTTCTTTCTTTATAGATCTTTTCATCACTTCCTCTTGAGAAATAGATTCTTTCAAAACTGCAGGCTCTTCTTTCTTTGGGTTCCAGTATTTGTGCTATTTCAATTTCACCTGTTTCACTTACGATCAATGCCTGCCCCGGCATCAGTTCCTTTACTTCGTTCTCACCAACATTAAAAGTGGTGCGGATAGCTGCTCTTTCTGAAGCAGCAACCACCACTTCATCATTGATATAATAATAGGAAGGTCGGATACCATGTGCATCCCTGAACACAAAACCGATACCGCTACCCGTAACACCACCTACATGAAATCCGCCATCAAATAATGGTAAAGCCTTTTTCAATACTCTCTTAATATCCATTTTCTCGGGCGATGCTTCATCTTCTTTGCATAAAAAAGTATGCATCAGTTCGATCATCGCTGCCAGGTCGCTAAAGCGGACCGTATCATGAGGTTCTTTACCTATAAGTGTAAATAATTCGTCGGAGTTGACGATATTGAAATTTCCAGCCAATGCAAGATTCCGGGCGGGGATCGTATCCCGGTTTATAAATGGATGACAATACTCCAGTTTGTTTTTTCCCTGAGTGCCGTAACGAAGGTGCCCCAGTAACAATTCTCCCAAAAAACTTACATGACCCTTCATCAGCCCCGGATGTTTTCTTATATCCGGGTGATATTGTTCCAGTTCAGTTATTTCTTTTTTTATCTGCTGAAATATGTCGGAGATAGCTTGCGGTGCATTACTGCGGATGCGGTTCATAAAAGGGTAACCGGGTTCCACGTTTAGCTTTACGGAAGCTACACCTGCTCCATCCTGTCCCCGGTTATGCTGTTTTTCCATCAGCAGGTACAGCTTGTTAAGGCCCCAAAGTACCGTACCATACTGTTGCTGGTAATAAGAGAAGCTTTTTCTTAACCGGATGAATGCCAGTCCGCATTCATGTTTAATAGGATCACTCATGGAAGGGGCAAAGGTAAGCTCAAATGATAATATGATTATATTAAATCCAGCCCTGAATTGAGCGGAATTGTAATGATGAGCCGGCATCCCTGTCCTGGTGTTGAATTGATGTCCAGTCTTCCATTAAAGAGATTTGCCCTGCTGCTTATATTGCTCAAACCCCTTCCTTTTTTATAATTCTCAGTATCAAACCCTTTCCCGTTATCAGTTATTAAAAGTGTCAGGTTTTCGGCATCTTCTTGTAGTTTTATTTCCATCCATGTAGCTTCTGAGTGACGAATGATATTATTCAACTGTTCCTGGACAATCCGGAATAACATCAGTTTCATATTTTCTTTAAGTCCGGATTCAGAAAAATATGGATAATGAAAATCAATCTGTATAGTATGGGCCTGCCTGATGGACTCACACAGTTCTTTTACCGATTCTACCAATCCTATGTCACCCAATGTTGGCGGAACTAAAGACTGGGACATCTTGCGGATCTCTTTTACAATGTCAGAAAGGGTTTTATGCGAAAGTTTGATCATTTCATGGACTTCGCCTGTTGATTTTTCTGTTGCCACTTCTAAATAAAGCCGTGCTGTTGTCAGGTATTGGTTGATATTATCATGCAATTCTTTTCCAATTTCCTGTCTTTCTTTTTCCTGGCCATCAATAGTAGCTTTTACCAATAGTTTTTGCTTGCTTACAGCCTGCTTTATCAGTTCTTGTGATAATCTTTTCCGTTCAGTAATATCTGTAAGTGAACAAACAACATTGATGATCTGACCTTCTTCATTTACAATTTTTTCAGCATTTACTAAAAGCCATACCAGGTTTTTACCGGCTGATTTATATATCCCCATTACAATATTGCGGACAGGTTGGCCGGTTTTAAAAACAATGTTTACGGGGAAGTCCTCAGAATTAAAAGGTGTTCCGTCTTCATGTATTACATCCGCGTCGAAATCCATTATAGATTTTCCAAGTATCTGGGATTCTGTTATTCCCAGCATATCCAACGCAGTCTGGTTGCATATTGATACCATACCACCCTGATCAATTAGAATAACACCTTGTGTAAGGTTATAAATCAGGTACCTGAAACCATG
>CAYVSH010000194.1:0-4536 GCA_964453625.1 uncultured Chitinophaga sp. | reverse complement strand
CAGAATTGCGAAATTCAGTCTTTTAATACCAGGTTATATGTTCAAAAGTATGGCTATTAAATAGTTTTCTTTCTCAAAATAAGAAATGCATTCCCCAGATTTTTTATTATATCTCCAGCCAGCATTGCTTCCATAGAAATTTCATTTGCTGCGAGGTCACCGGCAAGTCCATGTATATAAACGCCAAGTATTGCAGTTTCCACGGAGCTATAACCTTGTGCAAGAAGCCCGGTGAGTATTCCAGTAAGTACATCACCGCTGCCAGCAGTAGCCATTCCGGGGTTTCCTGTTGAATTAAAAAATCCATGCCCACCCGGAGTGGCAATCAACGTATGATGGCCTTTTACTATTATAACGCAATTCAATTCACCGGCTTTTTGCATCGCCAGTTGTATCCTGTCAAAATCATTTGCTGTTTCACCAAACAATCTTTCAAATTCCTTGGGATGAGGCGTAAGGATGGAACCGGATGGAATAAGTTTTAATAGATCCTGTTGTGAAGACAGTAAATTCAACGCATCAGCATCCAAAACAACAGGGCTCCTGTAAGCATCAAATATTTCATGCAGCATCATTTTAGTTTCAGTTGCAGTTCCAATTCCAGGACCAATGCCAATTGTATCATACCTGGAAAGATCACCTTCATATTTTGTAACAAATGATGTATTAAAATCAGTTTCAACCATTGCTTCCGGAACGGTTGATTGCAAAATATCATAACCGCTTTTGGGAATATGACAAGTAAGCAAACCAACACCACTTCGCAAACAGGCTTTGGCAGCCAGTATTGCAGCACCCATTTTACCATAACTACCGGCTATTAACAATGCATGACCGTAATGTCCTTTATGTGCAAACTTCTTTCTCGGTTTGTGTATGGAAAGAATTGAATTCTCTTCCAGTAACTCAAAGCGGCTTGCAATGGATCTATAAAATTCAGGATGCAGACCTATATCAAGCAAATGCACTTTGCCAACAGCATTGGCATTTTCTGCAACAAGAAAAGCTGGCTTGTATGCCTGGAAACTTAATGTATGGTTTGCTTGCACAGCAACATTACCTACTGATGAATGATCAACGAACAAACCACTTGGAATATCAATGGCAACAATATCACAACCAGAATTATTGATATGCTTTACCAGCTCTTCCGTTACTCCTTCTATTTGCCGGTTGATTCCTGAACCAAGCAGTGCATCAATAACGATCTGTCCTTTTTCAAACGGGTGAAAATGCTCTTCTGATTGTATAAAATGTATATCTGCTTCAGGTAACTGGTGGAGCCGTGTCAGGTTGGTTTGAAAATCCTGTGTACCCAGATGTCCGAACTCAAGAATAAAAACTGTTACGGCATATTTTTTTTGTAACAGCATCCTTGCAATGGCCAAACCGTCGCCGCCATTATTTCCTTTGCCACAAAAAATTTGAAACAAAACTGCATCAGGGTAATGGCTGATCAGCCAGTCAGTACATTTTGCTGCAGCTCTTTCCATCAGGTCAATAGATGAAACCGGTTCATGTTGGATTGTATATTGATCCCACTGCCTTATTTCGTCTGCAGACAGAATTTTCATATACGCTAAAGTTGAGAAAGAATTCCCGGAAAAAGAATGATCCGGCAGCTATTTTCTTTTTGAATTAACAGGAACTACTTTTTTGCCGGTTGCTTCCTGTTTTGTATTTCCCTTTATGCTTTCAGGATTATCCGATTCATCATCCGGCTTTTGATTGTTCTGCTGATAGTCTCCAAAAATATCATAACATAAATGAGCGGCCCGGTAAATATTCCTGTTAAATTTATTGCCAAGAATTATTACAGTTGCCTTTTCATGAATCAATCTTGCAAAAGCCGCATTGAATCCATGCCATTTGCCAAAATGATAAACCACTTTTTTACCATTCGGTAATAACTGCAATCGCCAGCCCAGACCATAGTTGTGAATAGAAGGTTTTTCAAAACTTTGTGGGGCAAAAGCCGAGTCCAACAAAGCCTTATCAAGTAGTTGCCCCGAATACAAGGATTGATCCCATTTCAAAAGGTCTTGCGGTGTGGAATAAATATTCTTATCACCATACGTTGCATCCAGGAAATCAAAATTCCAGTATGTGCCATTGTTAGTAAATGAAGGAGTTGAAGTTAATGTGTCTTTTAATGTGAAGACAAATGTATTCGTCATTTGTAATGGGCCGAATATCTTTTGCTGCATATATTCAGGAAAAGTTTTGCCTGTGATCCTTTCAATGATCAATGCCAGTAAAACGTAGTTTGTATTACAGTAGTTAAATCTTTTATCCGGATCATAACTTTTATTGGGTTTCTTGTTTATCAAAAACTGTAAAACATCTTCATTTGTTGCATATTTCTTTTTATCCCAGTCACTGTTTGAAAGAAAGTACAGGTAGTTTGGCAAACCGCTGCGGTGGTTTAATAAAAGTTTTACAGTAATGCCGGGATAAGGGAAACCCGGAAAAAATTTTGTAACGGTATCATTTAATGACAACCTGTTTTCATGTACTAACCTAAGAATGGCAGTTGCCGTAAAAGTCTTACTCGTAGAAGCAATATGTAATGCTGTAGTGTTATTAATAGAATCACTCTTCCGGGGATCTGTCTTGCCGTTGTACTTTTCGTACAATACGTTTCCGTTAAGGGCAATTAGGATTCCACCATTAAACCCTGATTGCAACAAGCTGGTATCAAAAAATGCAGATAACCGTCGATAATAACTCCGGAAGGTTTGCTGGTCAATTTCTCCAGGCGTAGGTGGGTAATACTGCAACGAATCATCTTCAGGTTTTTCTTTCCCGGATGATGTGTTGCAGGCAATGAATAATCCAATAAGGGTAATGATCAGTAATAGGTTTTTCAATAGATGCCCATTTGGACAAAAGTAACAGTCCGGAATTGGCGAAACAACCTTTTGTTTTCCCCAATTCAGAAAAAATGGTAATACTACGGAGATTATATTTGCAACATGGTAAAAGCAGCAAAAACCAGTTATCCAAAAGAAAAGATCAGGATACTTTTTTTAGAAAATATCAGCGATCAGGCGGTAAAGAATTTTCGCCAGCATGGTTATGTACAGGTAGAAAAGATATCAAAAGCCCTTACAGAAGAACAACTCATCAATGAAATAAAAGATGTTCATATCCTTGGTATCCGTTCCAAAACACAGATCACTAAAAAGGTATTGGCTGCTGCAAAAAAATTACAGGCTATTGGTTGTTTTTGTATTGGTGTAAACCAGGTGGACCTTAAAGAAGCATTGAAAAACGGTGTTGCAGTTTTTAATGCGCCGTATTCCAATACAAGATCAGTTGCAGAACTGGTAATCGGTGCAGCTATAATGCTTATCCGAAGAATACCAGATAAAAACAGAGCAGCACACCAGGGAATATGGCTGAAAGAATCACAAGGCAGTTACGAACTGAGAGGAAAAACCATCGGCATTATTGGTTATGGGAATATCGGCTCGCAGGTAAGTGTGCTGGCAGAAGCATTAGGATTAAAAGTTATTTTTTATGATGTGGAAACAAAACTTCCATTAGGTAATGCTGAAGATGCAAAATCATTGAAGGAATTATTGGGTAAAGCAGATATTGTAACGCTGCATGTGCCGGAAACATCACAAACAAAAAATCTGATCAATAAGAATAATTTAAAACATTGCAAGAAAGGCTCAATACTTATTAACTATGCAAGGGGAGAAGTGGTGGACCTGGAAGCATTGCGAAAATCAATTCTTGACGGCCATCATAGCGGAGCCGCTATTGATGTGTATCCAACAGAACCGGAAAAGAACGGTGATTACTTCAGAACACCTTTGCAGGATTGCCCCAATGTAATTCTTACACCGCATATCGGCGGATCAACAGAAGAGGCACAGCAGAATATTGGTGAAGATGTAAGTACCAAACTCTTCAACTTCCTGGAGAAGGGAATAACCTTTGGTTCACAAACTGTACCTGCACTGGCATTGCCGCCGCAGGAGGGAAGCCATCGCATCCTGCATATACATAATAATGTGCCGGGAGTTTTATCTGAGATCAATACACAGCTTTCTAAAAATAATATCAACATACTTGCACAATACCTGAAAACCAATGATGAGATCGGTTATGTGGTGCTGGATGTAGACAAGCAGCTTTCAGGCCGTGCCATTCAATTATTAAGAGAAGTCAAAGAGACGATCAAGGTAAGGATGTTGTATTAATTTTATTTACCCGTCTACAGTACTACTATCATCATCTGTTGCGTCGCACTCTTGTACGTCCCGTAATTCTACTCAGCATTTATTATTTGTCATGCCGAGGAACCAGGCATCTCAATAATACATTCTTTGAGATTCTTTGCTTCGCTCAGAATGACAAAATGAAACTTTTTAAATTTTCATTTCTTCCCACTAATCAAATAATACCCAAAATGCTTTCGCTACAAAATAGTAACGTTCAATGTCGGCATAGTTTTTTGAAAGAGTAAGAATTTGTGGTTGGATAACAGGAGTCGGATTCATCTTGCCGGTTTGATACACCAAA
>CAYVSH010000193.1:0-4547 GCA_964453625.1 uncultured Chitinophaga sp. | reverse complement strand
TAGATCGTTCTGTCCTGTATCACCGTTTCTGTTCCTTTTTGGATATCCACCAGTTGACGAAGACGGCTATTTAAAAAGAATATCTGAAGGTTAAAACTCCAACGGGGCATATCCTCATAAAAATCCATCAGGTATGGATTATGATCTACATCTTCAAAGTTGGGAATCCATTTGTAATGCTTGCTAAGCATTTCAGTCAACGTAGTTTTTCCGGCGCCGATATTCCCGGCTATTGCGATGTGTTTTGGTTTTTTTGCTTTTGCCATAACTGGATAAATTCCAAAGAAAAAATTTCAAATCCCAATTTAAGGGAAGATTCAAAGTAAGGGCTTTTTTGGGATTTAGGATTTCTAAATTGAGATTTTAGATAAAATAATTAAGACCCATAGCATTTCTTACTAATTCCATAGTTACTTTAGCACTTTTCCGGGCCTTTTCTGCACCCTTTTCCATCACCTCTTTCAGGTATTGTTCATTATTACGTATCGCTTCAGCTTTTTCTCGAATGGGAGTTATAAATCTTACCATATCTTCTCCCAGTTGCTTCTTCATATCGCCATAGCGGATATTGCAACTATTAAAATCTTCTTCAAACTTTTTAACCACACCTTCATCACTTACCAGTTTCATTAATCCGAAAAGGTTTTCAATGTATTCAGGTTTTTTAGAATTCGGCTCTGTTGGTCCACTATCTGTTTTAGCTTTCATTACTTTTTTCCGGATCAGTTCATCTTCATCAGATAAATATAAAGTGGCATATTGATTCTCACTTTTACTCATCTTCCCGGTACCATCCAGGCTTGGTACTTTTACCAGTTCATCACCATAATTAAAAGCTTGCGGTTCGGGAAATACATCACCATACCGGTGATTGAAACGGTTAGCAAAATTGCGGGCCATTTCCAGGTGTTGTTCCTGGTCCTTACCAACTGGAACATAAGATGCCCTGTGTAATATGATATCAGCCGTTTGCAAAACCGGGTATGTCAATAAACCAGCGTTTACATTTTCCGGATGCTGTCTTACTTTATCTTTAAAGGTTACTGTTTTTTCCAATTCGCCTTTATAAGCCAGCATATTCAAATACAGGTAGAGTTCTGCAGTTTCATACACATGGCTTTGGCAAAATAACGTTGCCTTATCAGGATCTAATCCACTGGCTATATTCTCAGCTAATACCCGGTGCACATTTGTCTTCAGTTCCTTTGTATCAGGATGCGTAGTTA
The DNA here is from genome assembly GCA_964453625.1 of uncultured Chitinophaga sp. Classification (GTDB taxonomy): domain Bacteria; phylum Bacteroidota; class Bacteroidia; order Chitinophagales; family Chitinophagaceae; genus JJ008. Next base: position 3,321 of record CAYVSH010000193.1, on the reverse strand, counting down.
ATGAATGCAGATCGGCCACCATAAAATAACACTCAAACTCATTTTGAAGCCGTACATAATTTTTTACTGCACCAAAATAATTTCCAAGATGTAAAAAACCGGTTGGCCTTATACCGCTCATTACTATTTTCTTCTTCATTTCCATCAGGCGGCGAAGATAATAATCAAAAGGCACAAGTATCAAGGAACAAGCAATGAGAAAGTACAATTTTACCAATAGAACCTTGTTTCTTGCACCTTGTACCTTGTGGCTTATCTTTGACACATGGAAGTGAATGATGCAATGGTTGACAAGCTGGCCCATCTTTCCCGGCTTCAATTTAATGAGGAAGAAAAATCAGCCATCAAAAATGATTTGCAAAGGATGATCTCATTTGTTGAAAAACTGAATGAATTAGACCTCGAAAATGTGGAACCTCTGCTTCACATGAGTGATGAAGTGAATGTGTTGCGGGAAGACGAGATCAAAGACTCCATCAGCCGGGAAGAAGCATTGAAAAATGCACCATTACATGATGAACATTTTTTTAAAGTTCCAAAAGTGATAAAGAAATAAAATGGCACAGGGCATTATTCATTTGGAAAATATTCAAAAAAGCTACTACATGGGGAAGCAGGAGTTGCAGGTGCTGAAAGGCCTGTCGCTGGATGTTTTTAAAAATGAATATGTGGCATTGATGGGCCCTTCCGGTTCAGGAAAAAGCACTTTGATGAATATCCTCGGTTGTCTTGATACTCCTTCCGGCGGAAAATATATATTGAATGAAAAAGATGTCAGTAAAATGGATGATAATTCACTGGCAGAAGTAAGAAACAAAGAAATTGGTTTTGTATTTCAGCAATTCAACCTTTTACCCCGGTTAACTGCATTAGAAAATGTTGCATTGCCTTTAGTGTATGCAGGTATGAATCGTAAGTTACGCAATGAAAAAGCCATGCATGTGCTTGATATGGTTCATCTTTCAGACCGATCACATCATAAACCCAATGAGCTTTCAGGTGGTCAATGCCAGAGAGTGGCAATAGCAAGGGCACTCATCAACAATCCATCTATTATACTTGCTGATGAGCCAACAGGTAATCTTGATTCTGTTACATCACATGAGATCATGGATATTTTTGGCGATATACATAGCCGTGGAAATACAGTAATACTTGTAACCCACGAAGAAGATATCGCCAATCATGCCCATCGGATCGTAAGATTACTGGATGGAGTAATTGAGAGTGATAAAAGAAAAAGAGCTGAAGAAATTCAGAGATAATCATTTTAGTACAGAACAGAATCATTTTACTTTTGTTGTAACAATCATGGCATTAAAAATATATACAAAGACAGGCGACAAAGGAACCACCTCACTCATTGGTGGCACAAAGGTTTCCAAAGCACATCTCCGGATAGATGCTTATGGCACAGTAGATGAATTAAATTCATGGATTGGTCTTATTAATGATCAGATCAAAATAAAAACAGAAAAAAAAACGCTGAAAGAAATACAAGACAGGTTATTTACCATTGGCTCTTCGCTGGCTTGCGATCCTAAAAAAGAACCAAAACTTAAAATTCCTGACCTGGCTGAACTGGATATTTTTTATCTTGAAAAAGAAATTGACAAGATGAACAAGAAGCTGCCGGCTATGAAAACGTTTCTGCTGCCCGGTGGGCATCCGGTTGTCTCGTCCATTCATATTTGCCGTTGTGTCTGCCGCAGGGCAGAAAGAAAAGTAGTAGCGATGACGGAGGTAAAAATGTTTGTTGACCCATTAGTAATAAAATATCTGAACAGACTAAGCGATTATCTTTTTGTTTTAGCAAGGTATGCGGGCAAATATTTGAAAGTAAAAGAAATTCCCTGGAGACCAAGGGTGTAATTAAAAATAAAGCAACTCAGTTTATTTTAGTTCGTCCTGTTTAAGCAAGACAAAATAACGAGACCGTATGAACTTCAAACTATTGCCTGCCATACTGATGCTGACCTTGTTCTTTACGAGTTGTCAGCCAGATTCTGTTGATCAGCCACCTGATCCTGTCATCCTTCGTGATACAACCATTAAGGATATTTCATATGGCGCCAATTCAAGCCAGAAATTTGATCTTGGCTTACCTGCCAACAGGACCTCATCAACATCACTCATTGTAATAATACATGGTGGGGGATGGGTAACTGGTGATAAAAGCGAACTTACCTGGTTATTAAACGGATTAAAACAAAGAGGTTTTGCCGTTGCTAATATTAATTATCGGCTAACACTTAATCAGCCAGATAATTATAAAATGCAAGTAGATGATGTAGATAGCGCCGTTCAGTTTGCTTTAAGACTCGCCGCAACGTATACATTTAACGGTCAAAAATTATACATCACTGGTCATAGTGCCGGGGCACATCTTGCTTTAAGCTATGCATACACCAGAAATGCAGCAGGTAAAGTAAAAGCTGCAGGTTCATTGGCCGGCCCTACAGATCTATTTAGCATGGCTTATTATAATTTCAACCTTTATAATCCGATTTTACAACCCTACCTGGGTGTGCCGCTATTTCCTGCTAACCCTGCTGCCACACAACGTTACCAGGATTGCAGCCCGAGGTACAGAGCCACCGCCACTGCCCCACCTACTATTTTATTCCATGGTGAACTAGACCCTATTGTTTTTACAGACCAAAGCACTTCGATGTACGCAACATTGGGAACATTAGGAGTAGGCAGAAAAATAATCATGTATCCATTGACCTTTCATGACTGGTGGACCGACGCAACTAAAACAGCCAATACGATGGACGAATTGAAAACATGGTTCAACACTTATCCATAATTAAATGATCTTTCCATCTATCATATGAAGCACACGGTCACTTAGCCTGGCCAGCTCTTCGTTGTGTGTTACAATTAAAAAAGTCTGGTTGAATTTATCCCTAAGGTCAAAAAATAATTGGTGCAGTTCTTTCGCATTAGCCGAATCAAGGTTACCGGTTGGTTCATCCGCAAAAATGATATCGGGCTTATTGATCAATGACCTTGCTACCGCTACCCGTTGTTGCTCACCCCCTGAAAGTTGGTTGGGTTTATTTTCCATCCGGTGAGAAAGCCCAAGCATAGACAATAATTTTTCAGCTTCTGTCCTTACTTCCACTTTCTTTTTACCGGCGATCCAGCCGGGAATACAAACATTTTCAAGGGCTGAAAATTCAGGTAACAAGTGGTGAAACTGAAAAACAAAGCCAATATGTTTATTTCGGAATGCAGCTAGGTTCTTGCCTGTTAAGGAACTGTTTGTTATATCATTCATTATCACTTCGCATTTGTCCGCCTTGTCCAGGGTTC
>CAYVSH010000192.1:0-4645 GCA_964453625.1 uncultured Chitinophaga sp. | reverse complement strand
AAAGATTGTAACCTGCTCCTTTGACGGAACAGTAATGATATGGGAAGCATTAACCGGGGCTTTGCTTATGAACTTACAGGCAAAAGTGTGGAATGCAGGAAATGCGTTGTACTCTGGAGATGGATCCAAAATTATAGCATCCTGCGATGAATCATATAAGATATGGAATGCAGGAACCGGAGAATTGCTTTTGAACTTAAAGGTCAATCTGTGTGGATTAATGATATTGCAATATCACCCGATTCAAAGCTGATATGTACAGCAAATAATGATTCTACAATTAAGATAAGGGATGTATCAACGGGTAGCTTACTCCTGAATATCAGGCAAACTAATAGTTCACCACAAGTAGTAGCATTTTCTCCCGATGGAAAAAAAATAATATCAACGGATAATAGTAACAAAGTCTCAGTATGGGATGCCGGATCTGGAATTTTATTATTGTCAGTTAAAGAAGAAGATGTCGTTATTAATAATGCAACATTCTCATTTGACGGAGAAAAAATTGCAACGGCATGTGAAGATGGAAGGGCAGCGATATGGGACTCACAGTCTGGAAAGCTTCTTTTAAGGATTAATATGGGGGCAGGTTCTTTACTAAAAATAAGTTTTTCGCCGGACGGAAAGAAAATAGTAACAATAGGCGCTGACAGCTCATGTATAATTTGGGATGTGATAAATAATAAAAAGATAGCAGTATTAAAGGGCCATACACATGATCTAACGGGTGCAGCAATTTCTCCCGATGGAAAGAAAATTGTAACTGCTTCAAAAGACAGTACAGCAAGAATATGGGATATAGATAAAAAATATCAAAGCAAAGTACTACGGGGGCATACAGGCAGAGGACTTTATAGTGCCCTTTTTTCATCTGATGATAAGTATATAGTTACACGGGCCTGGGACCAAGATCCACGAGTGTGGGATGCTAAAACCGGAATTCTTATTGGTGAAATAAAAGAAAGAATAGATTATAATGCAGCCATATCAAAAGATGGGAAAAAGATTCTTTCTATCTCGGATGAAAATACAGTGGAAGTGTTTTCTTCGGAAAATGAAGAAATAAAATGGTCATATACTTTTTTACCAATTGATAGCAATGATTACTTTATTCATGTGCCAGGTGGTTATTATAGTTGTTCAAAAAATGCTTCACAACTTTTGCATTATGTAACCGATAATCAAAAAATAGTTTCCTTCGAACAACTCGACGTCAAATACAACCGCCCCGACAAAGTATTAGAGGCAATTGGTAATACTGATACAGCACTAATAAATTCTTACCGCAAAGCCTGGGAAAAAAGAATAAAGAAATTGGGAATCGATACAACAGCCTTTAGAGATGGATACAGTGTACCCGAAGCAGACTTTGCAAACAGGGATAATATAGAATACGAACAGAAGAACGGAATGCTGAAACTACGTATCAAAGGAATTGACAGTACTTACAAACTCGACCGCTTCAATATCTGGATCAACGAAGCACCGTTGTATGGACAAAGAGGTATCAGTATCAAAAAAAGGAACAGGAACGATATTGACACTACTATAACTGTAAAACTATCACAGGGAGAGAACAGAATAGAAACTTCCATCACCAATGTAAACGGAACAGAGAGCTATCGCATGCCCTTATATGTAAACTACACACCGGCCATAAAAGAAAAAGAATCCCTTCACTTTATCGGCATCGGTATGGATAAGTTTGCCGACAGCAAATATGACCTGCAGTATAGCAGCAAGGACATCCGGGATCTGGCTATAAAACTTAAAGAGAAGTACAAAGAAAACATCACCATCGATACCCTGTTCAATGAAAACGTATCAACAGAAAAAGTAAAAGCCTTAAAACAAAAACTGCAAAAGACATCAGTCAATGATAAAGTCATCATCTCTTACTCCGGTCATGGCATGCTGAGCAAGGACTATGATTATTACCTGTCCACCTACTCCGTCAACTTCAACAAACCCGAAGAGAACGGCCTGCCATACGATGAACTGGAAAACCTGCTGGACAGTATCCCTGCCAGGAAGAAACTGATGCTGATTGATGCCTGCCACAGCGGAGAAGTGGATAAGGAAGAAGGAATAGCTATGCAAAAAATGGCAGACTCGTTGGGTTTAAAAGGTATCATTCTTGAGAGCACTACACAAACACAACATGTTGGCTTAAAGAACAGCTTTGAGTTGATGCAATCATTATTTGTGAATGTAGGCAAAAGCACCGGCGCCACCATCATCAGTGCTGCAGCAGGTAACCAGTTTGCCCTCGAGAGAAACGATCTGAAGAACGGAGTGTTCACTTACAGCATCCTCGAAGCAATGAACAACAACCAATCGCTAAAGATCAGTGAACTAAAGAAGATAGTGGGGGAAAGAGTGGAGCAGCTGACCAACGGGTTGCAGAAACCTACCAGCCGGAATGAGAATATTGCGGTGGATTGGAATTTATGAAGATACCTGCAATATGGTATTCCTGTTTAGTGGAGGAAAGTTTAATATTATTAAGTGAAACGAAAATATTTTTTTTACTTTTTTTTAAGTATTCTTATTAACCTAAAAGTATCTGCACAGCAGCCCAGGCTTGTATTGCCGATTGGACATACAAGAGGTATAACTTCTGCTGTTTTTAGTACGGATGGCAAAAAAATATTAACAGCAGCCTTAGATGAAACTCCCAAAATCTGGGATGCAACAACAGGTAGTTTACTTGCAGAATTAAAAGGTCATACTTCTGCTGTTCAAAGTGCAGCATTTAATCCAGATGGAAGCAAGATTGCCACTACTTCACTTGATAAAACTATCAAGCTTTGGGATACAAAAGCAGGAATATTATTGGCAGATTTTACCGGTCATACCGGTCCGGTATATTCAGTTTTTTTTAGCCCTGATGGTAAAAAAATGGTTACAACTTCCGAGGATAAGACAGCCAAAATCTGGGATATTACAACAGGAAAATTGTTGGCTGATTTAAAAGCACATACTTCTTATGTTTTGTTTGCAGATTTCAATCCGGTCTGCACTAGTGATCATTTTGGGGGCAAAAAGATTGTAACAGCCTCTTACGATAAAACTGCAAAAGTTTGGGATGCGGCTACTGGAAATTTACTGGTTAATTTATCGGGTCATACTGATATTGTTACATTAGCCAGGTTTAGTCCTGACTGCAAAAAGATTGTAACAGCCTCTTACGATAAAACTGCAAAAGTTTGGGATGCGGCTACTGGAAGTTTACTGGTTGATTTATCAGGCCATACAGGTATTGTCAAATCAGCAGTATTTAGCCCTGACGGTAAAAAGATTCTTACTGCTTCGGAAGATGCGACAGCTAAAATATGGGATGCGTTAACAGGGAAGTTGTTATTTGATTTAATCGGCCATAGTGGAATTGTTAATTCAGCGGTATTTAGTCCGGATGGCAAAAGGCTGGTCACTGCATCGTGGGACAACACAGCAACTATTTGGGATGTTGGAAATGGTCACATTCTTTCAAATTTAATCGGCCATTCCGGGGCAATATTTTCGGTATCATTTAGCCCTGATGGGAAAAAAATAGTAACAGCATCTGAAGACAGATCAGCTAAAATTTGGAATACTTCAACAGGAGGGTTAATTGGTGATCTTAAAGGTCACACTTCGGATATTATGTCTTCTTTATTTAGTCCAGATGGCAAAAAGATTGTTACGGCTTATTATAACGGAACTGCCAAAATCTGGGATGCGGCAACGATGCAGTTTATAGACCAATTAAAAGGACATACTTCGTATATCAATTCCACTGTATTTAGTCCTGACAGTAAAAAAATCTTGACATCAGGTGCATGGGATAAGACAGCCAAAATCTGGGATGCAGCTACAGCTAATCTGCTGATGGATTTAAAAATAAATACTTCTTATGTAAGCTCGGCATTATTTAGTTCGGATGGCAAGAAAATTATTACGGCATGTGGAGGGGGAGAAAAATACGTTACAGTGTGGGATGCGGCAACATTCAAACCACTCACTGAATTACATGGAATAAGAAGTCCTGTAGAATCAGCAGTATTTAGTCCTGATAATAAAACGATTTTAACTTCTGGTGGATGGGATAAAACTCTCAAAATCTGGGATGCAGGAACTGGAAGTTTATTAAGCGAATTTATTGTTGATTCGAGTTTTGTTGGAATATCAGTTTTCAGCCCTGATGGCAAAAAGATTCTAACAACAGCAAAAAATAACACACCCAAAACCTGGGATACAGTGAGAGGCAAATTATTTTCAGAACTTACAGGGCATACCATGAAAATTAACTCAGCTGTATTCAGTTACGATGGCAAAAAAATTGTTACAGCTTCCGATGATAAAACAGCTAAAGTTTGGGATGCTGATAATGGAACTTTACTACTAAGTTTAACAGGACATTCCCTGGAAATCAAAACCGCTTCTTTTACCCCTGATAATAAAAAAATAATTACAACTTCAGGTGATAATACTTCTAAAGTTTGGGATGCTTTAACGGGCAGATTACTCTATACTTTTTTTGAAATTGATAGTATTGATTACTTTATATATCTGCCTTCAGGTTATTATCAAACTACAGCTGATGCTGCCAAACTTCTCCACTACGTCACCAAAGATTTAAAAGTTATCACCTTCGAACAACTCG
>CAYVSH010000191.1:0-4700 GCA_964453625.1 uncultured Chitinophaga sp. | reverse complement strand
ATTCAAGACCATGCGAAAAGAAAATATCAGATAAATAATTTTGGTGAGTCTTTTTTAATAGATAAGGGCGGATATAAAAAAGAACATGAAAAGAAACAAATAGTACAATTTGTTAAAATATTCTCTGCCATAGCAATACCATTAGCGTTACTATTTGTAGGAATATCGACATGCAATAGGACTTAAATAGAGCTTTATCTAATTTGATTTGAGAATCAACTTCGCCAAAAAAAAACTCTAATATTTTTTCCACCCTAAACTAAGGGCAACATTTTTACAAACAAGTTACGGCGTAGATATTTCTTTTTTCTCTCCCGCTATTCGACTTGCCATCCCTACATTCGGTTTTTTTGAACCAAACATAAAAAACCGACCCACCCGACGGCAAACCTGAATAACATAATATAGAGTTATAGTAATCACAACAGAGAAATGGAAACACCGTTTTGCCTATAACTTATCCTTTATGTTAACTACTAAAGCTAACAAATAAAAACCCGGAAAGTTCATTCCGGGTTACATTTTTTATCCACTAAGTCTTATCTGTCCCTTTTCAAGGTCGGTATTGAGTTAACTGTATCATACAGATCATTCCACTTCTTCTCTTCTGCCGCATATTTAGCCTGGTCTGCGGGTTTTCCTTTTGCCATAATTCTTTTATATGCAAATATCTCCGATAAATAGTTTATTGCTTTTTTATACTGCTCTTTATCCCTTAATTCGAGGCCGTTCTCTGCTTTAGCCCTTGATCCAAGTATTTCAATAGCTTTTTCGTAAGGCTCTTTCGCTTTATCAAGAACTTCACCATACTTTATATCCAGCATATCCCTTTTTGCTATATCCTCTTTTGAGGACATGGTTCCTGGCTTTGTCCTAGCTTTCATATCGGCTGTATGAGCAGCTCTTTCATCGTTAACTTTTGCAGCTTTATTGATAAAGTGGTCTCCAATATATAAATATGAAATTTCAAAATTTGGTTTTGCTGCCGCCGCTTTTAAGAAGGATGCTACCATTTTCTTTTCCAACTCATCTGCGTTTGCCGGTAATACAGCACCCTCCACTTCAGAGTTCAACGTGTCATAAATGATCTCACCCATTATCTGGTTGGCCTTATAATTATTGGGGTCAGCAGCCAGTACTTCTTCCAAAGCTTTTGACTTAGCTGTGAAACCTTCTGCAAGACCTACAGCAAAATCCACTTTATCATAAGTAAAGTATTCACTTTGTGGAAATAACTCTTTTCCCAATGATTTATACTTTTCAAATGCTTCCATATTTTTTACTTCAAAATAATGGCTAACCAGAAATCGATAAATGCTTTCAAAACCCTCTCCCGCAACCTTATTATCTGCAAGTTTCCCATAATAAATGGTTGCATCTTTTTTGTTTCCGCTTTTTTCTGCAGTTATACCTGCCAGAATAAGTACATTGGTATCTAATGGAGCTGAAATCCACTTTTGTGAAATAAGAAAATCAGACATTTCAACAGCCAATTTCAACTTTTCAAATCCGCTTTGCCATTTATTTTTTGTGTATTCATCATAGCCACCTGAATAAAAATTGGAATAAAGATTAATTGGCCCGTTCTGATAAACCGGATCTTTTACCAGACTCAACTCAGGCTCCATTTCAAGATATTTTTTAAAAGCTGCAAGTGCTTCCATGGCCAGTTGATCCCCTGCAGGTGTATTTTTATTCGTCTCACTCATAGCAAGGCCGGCATAAATAGCCGTTTTTAATACAAACGCCTCAGGTTTACTTGCAAATTTTGAATTGCTCATAGCTTTATCAAAATCAGCTTTAGCTTCCTGATATTTATTCAGGACAAGCATAGTCTTTATATTGCTATAATTTTGAGCGGATACTCCTAAGACAGACAAGCAGACCATTAATAGAAAAATAACTCTTTTCATTATTTATTGAGATTGATTAAAAAATAGATTTATGCATTGTTATCATCCGTAGATGGTTTTTCATCTGATTGCGTTGCGTTATCACCCTCATTTCCTGCCTGTATTTCAGGCTCATCACTATTTCCATTTTGCCCCTGCTGATCGTCCAGTTTGGTAATAGCCGCTATTTCATCTCCTTCATCCAGGCGAATCACTTTTACCCCCTGTGTAGCCCTTCCCTGTTCGCTGATACCACTGACAGGCATACGTATGGTAACACCGCTTTTACAAGTTATCATAATATCCTGTGTTTCCTCTACTCCAAGTATTCCTATTAAAGCACCTGTTTTTTCGGTAACATTTATAGTCTTTACGCCTTTTCCACCTCTATTGGTATAGCGATACTCATCTACAGCCGTTCTTTTGCCATACCCTTTTTCACTAACCACCATTACTGTTTTATTAACATCTGTTACAGGATTTACACAGATCATACCTACTACTTCATCATTGGCATCATCCACCTGGATACCAGCTACGCCGATAGCTCCTCTGCCGGTCGCCCTTACTTTTTCTTCAGAGAAGCGAATGGCCCTACCACTTTTTACAGCCATCATAATCTCAGAGTTTCCATCAGTCATTTTTGCTTCAAGCAATTCATCACCTTCCACAATACTGATAGCATTCACCCCGGTTTGTCTCGGGCGGCTGAAATCTTCAAGAGCCGTTTTCTTTATTATTCCTTTTTTGGTACAAAGAACAATGTTATGCGAATTGACAAACTCTTCATCCTTCAAATCCTTTACATCAATGATAGCTCTTACTTTATCATCTGGTGGCAATTGCATCAGGTTCTGTATTGCTCTTCCTTTTCCGGTCTTCTCTCCTTCAGGAATCTCATATACATTTAACCAGTAAACCCTTCCCTTTTCTGTAAAAAACAACATAGTATGATGCGTAGAAGCAACAAATAAATGTTCTATATAATCTTCATCCCTTGTCTTTCCTCCCATCACTCCCCTACCGCCACGCCGCTGTGACCTGTATTCATCAGCTGGAGTTCTTTTGATATAACCAAGATGTGAAATGGTAATCACCACATCCTCTTCTTTGATCAGGTCCTTTATTTTTACTTCATCATCGAGATAAGTGATCTCCGTTTTTCGTTCATCACCGAACTTTTCCTTTATTTCTAAGAGTTCCTTTTTAATTACATCAAACCGCATCCCTTCATTTGCCAATAACTCATTCAGGTGAGCAATCAGTTTCATTAATTCATCAAACTCTTCCTTGATCTTGTCTCTTTCCATTCCGGTTAACCGCTGTAAACGTAGTTCCAGTATGGCTTTTGCCTGTATCTCGTCCAAACCCCAACCTGCATTGATCAAATTGTCTTTTGCAATATCTGGTGTTGCAGACGAACGGATAAGTGCAATCACTTCATCCAGGTGATCAAGAGCAATGAGATAACCTTTTAATATATGTGCCCTTTTCTCTGCTTCTTTTAATTCATATTTTGTTCTACGAACAACTACTTCATGACGGAAGTCCACAAACTCACTTATCAGGTCTTTAAGATTCAATGTCTTTGGTCTGCCTCTTACAATTGCAACATTATTGATACCATATGAGGTTTGCAGATCAGTCATTTTGTATAACTGATTTACAATAACATTTGCGATTGCATCCCTTTTCAGATCAATTACAACCCTTGTACCTTCCTTATTATTCGATTCGTTATTGACATGAGCAATTCCTTCAATCAGCTTTTCATTCACCAGTTCCCCAATTCGATTGGTCAATGCATCACGGTTTACCTGGTATGGTACTTCTGTAATAATAATCTGCTCTCTCCCACTGGCTTTTGATTCAACCGTCAGTCTTCCTCTTACTACTACCTTTCCGCGGCCAAAATGCATTCCGGCTTTCACACCTTCCATTCCATAAATAATGCCACCTGTTGGAAAATCTGGAGCTTTTACATGCTGCATCAACTCATCAATAGTTATTTCACGGTTGTCAATGTATGCAATACAACCATCAATTACTTCAGAAAGGTTATGCGGCATCATGTTCGTAGCCATACCTACAGCTATACCGCTGGAACCATTCACTAATAACTGTGGTATTCTTGAAGGAAGAACGGTTGGCTCAGATTCAGAATCGTCAAAGTTGGGTTGAAAATCTACTGTGTCTTTTTCAATATCATCAAGCAAATGTTCGGCAAGCCTGTCTAACCTTGCTTCAGTATAACGCATGGCAGCAGGACCATCACCATCCTGGTTACCAAAGTTTCCCTGGCTGTCAATTAATGTATACCGCATATTCCATTCCTGGGCCATACGAACCATTGCATCGTATACAGAAGTATCACCATGCGGATGGTATTTACCAAGCACTTCCCCTACTATACGGGCAGATTTTTTATACGGCTTGTTAAAATGAATGCCTAATTCATTCATCGCATATAAAACACGACGATGAACAGGTTTTAAGCCATCTCTTACATCGGGTAATGCCCGGCCAACGATCACCGACATTGAATAATCAATGTAGGCTGTCTTCATTTGTTCTTCGATGTTGACGGGAATTATCCGGTTAGTGTCATTCGTTTCAAGTGGCGTTGAATTATCTTCCATCTCTTTTTTATCCTTCTTCTTTTAAATGATTTTTGAGGCCTTAATTTGCCTGGGAAATGGGCTGTTTTTAAGGTCTGCAAATCTAACTTTTACTTACCTGAAAACCTGAAAAAAATGCTGTTTTTTAGGCTATTTTATCCACCAATGTGGAATAGTTAACTCTCTGAAA
>CAYVSH010000190.1:0-4808 GCA_964453625.1 uncultured Chitinophaga sp. | reverse complement strand
TGGGAGTTGTTATTGAATTGAATGATGATCTGATGACGGTGTGTGGAGGTAAAATTGTAAAAGGTGCAGTAGTTCATTCCAGGCATGATCATCGTATTGCGATGGCTTGTGCAGTAGCTGCTTTAAAAGCACAAGGTGAAACGTTTATTGAAGAAGCAGGAGCCGTGAAGAAATCTTATCCCGATTTTTATACAGATTTGAAAAGCATAAATGCTGATGTATCTTTACCTCAATTGACTAATTAACCAATTAACGAATAAATTTTGAATTCATTCGGCCGCATATTTCGTATTTCCATTTTCGGTGAATCACATGGTGAATGTGTTGGTGTGACTATTGACGGTTGCCCGGCAGGTTTATCATTATCTCCGGATGATCTGCTGCCTGACTTGGAAAGAAGAAAAGGTGGACAGGGAAAAGGAACTACTCCCCGAAAGGAAGATGACTACCCGATCTTTAAAAGCGGTGTCTTTAATAGTAAGACAACCGGTTTCCCTGTTACTATTTTATTTGAAAATAAAAATACCCGCAGCGAAGATTATACAAAGCAAAGAAGTATTCCTCGTCCCGGTCATGCGGACTGGGTGGCACATCAGAAATTTGGTGGTAATGAAGACTATCGGGGTGGCGGACATTTCAGTGCAAGATTGACGGCTGGAATTGTAGCAGCAGGTGCCATTGCGAAAATGCTGATGAAAGAAGTAAGTATCAAAGCTGAAGTAATAGAAGTGGGCGGAGAATCCGATATTGAAAAGGGATTGCAAAAAGCAATTGATGCAAAAGATTCAGTTGGTGGAATCATTGAGTGCAGAGTAAATGGCTTGCCGGTTGGAATAGGCGAACCTTATTTTGATTCTATTGAATCAGAACTGTCAAAAATTATTTTTTCTATACCTGCTGTCCGGGGCATTGAATTCGGAACAGGGTTTGCCGCTGCAAAAATGTTTGGCAGTGAACATAACGACAGTATTGAGAACATGGATGGCAAAACAAAAACCAATCATGCCGGCGGTGTGGTGGGTGGAATCACTAATGGTAATGAACTTGTTTTTCGTTTAGCAGTAAAACCAACATCCTCCACACCAAAAGAACAAAACAGTTTGAACTGGGATACTGGAAAAAAAGAAGACTTCTCCATCAAAGGCAGACATGATCTTTGTGTTGCCTTAAGAGCTCCTGTAATTGTGGAAGCTGTAACAGCTATCGTATTAGCCGATTTCATGTTACTGGAACAAAAAATAAAAAGAGTATTATAATGCCCGTTATATATCATGTCACTACTGCTGCCGATTGGAATGCAGCAAAAGAGAAAGGTGAATATGTTCATCCGTCATTGGATGCTGAAGGTTTTATTCATTGCTCGCAGGAACACCAGGTAACCGGTGTATTGGAAAGATATTTTTCGGGGAAAACCGATTTGGTAAAACTGGTAATTGAAACAGATAGACTCACCAGCAAGTTTGTATTTGACTGGTCAAAATCTACGGCAGATACTTTCCCTCATATTTATGGGCCGATCAATCCGGATGCAGTGATTGATGTTATTGCTTTATGATTCTTTCTTCAGTTTCTTAAAGTCAATATCCAGTATCTCAAACTTCCCGGCGTCCGGCCAGCTAAAATGCCACCATTCATTTTCATAAGCTTTGAATCCGTTTTTCTCCATCACTGATTTTAGCAATCGCCTGTTTTGCAAAATATCTTCCGGCAACTTATTAAAGTTGTGATGTGCAGTATCGGAAAAATTATCAAATCCGGTTCCCATGTTTAATTCTTTTCCATTAACAAGGTTGATGATTGTTAAGTCTACTGCAATACCGCGGTTATGTCCGCTGCCTTTTGCTGGATTGGCAACATACCTTTCATCTTTCACTAGTTCCCAGAATTTCACAGTAACCGAATAAGGTCTGTAGGCATCAAAAATCTTCAGCCCAAGCCCTTTTGATTTTAATTCCTCCTGTATTTTATATAATGCATGGGCAGCAGGGTAGCGAAGAAAAGTGACATTTGTACTGGCAGGATACATCAACCGCTTCATAAAGTTGTTTGTAGTTGCATAGCGCAGATCATATTTTATGGCTGGAATTAGTCTTTTTAATTCCACCATTCTTTTGTTTGAATCCTTTTTGATTTGTTTGTTGTACTGATCCATTTTTTCCGTAACAGGCGGTCGGGTATAACCTTCTGTTTGTGCAACTGTTTCAGGAACAATAGCCGTCAAAAAAATGATAAACGCTATGCAATGCAAGCAGAAATGTTTGCTTATATTAGTAATCATATCTGTATATCTTCAGGTAAATTAATTTAAAAGCTGGAAATACAGTCATCTCCCGAAATATGCACACACCAAAACTTATGTACCCTTTTAAGACAGGCGTTTTAATTTGCCTGGTTGCTGGTACTTCCTGTAAAAGTAATACCAAAAAGGGAGAGCATATTGCATCTACACCGGGGGAACTTCAAGAAAAGGTAGCCGGAATTATAAAAAATTCGATGGAATCTTCCTCTTCTCAAAACTATTTGCTGGGTGATTCAACACTTATATTAAAACAACCTGCTATTACATCACTTCTATATAGTAAAAACAATTTTGCACCGATCTGGAATGATAAGGGGCAATGGGTTTCTTCAGGTGATTCATTATATGATTTTATCACAAAGTCACAGCTTTATGGATTATTCCCGGAAGATTATTACGTTAATAGCCTAAAAGATATTCGAAATAAATTCATTGCAGACAGTTCAAATAAAACAGATAGAAAGGATGCTGCTCTTTGGGCTAAAGCAGATATACTGATGACGGATGCTTTTGTACAGATCATCAAGGATGTAAAATTGGGAAGGTTGCCAGATGACAGCATCTCATTAAGGAAGGATTCTGTTTTGTCAAATGACTTTTTTATTCAGCAATTGAGTGAACTAAGACAAAAAGGGTTGAATAATGTAGTTCAAAAATTAGAGCCAAGCCATCCGGAATATATTTTATTAAAAGCAGGAATAAAGAAATTCCTGGATAGTGCAGATTACAGGCAATTCACAAAAGTGCCTTACCCCGAAAAAAATATACAGAAGTTCAATCGTCTGTTACAAACAAGATTATTTGAAGGTGGCTTTATTGCGTTTGACAGTACTGCTGCAGACTCTACTGAACTGGCCGAAGCTGTTAAAAAATTTCAGCAACGCAAAGGCTTGACTGCTGATGGCAGGGCAGGTGAAGCTACAGTACGGATGCTGAATGTAAGTGACAGGGAGAAGTTTATCAGGATTGCCATTAGTATGGATAAATACAAACTGCTGCCCGAAAAAATGCCGGCAAAGTATATATGGGTTAATACATCGGCGAACTATTTACAGGTAATGGAAGGCGACAGGGTTAAAATATCCTCAAGGGTTATTTGCGGGAAACCTAAAACAAGGACACCTTTACTGAATGGTACAATTTCAGTGCTTATCACATATCCGCAATGGGTCCCACCTCCAAGTATTGTATCCAAAGAAATTTTACCTGCAGTGAAAAAAAATCCGGGCTACCTGGCCAGAAAGGGATTTAGCCTGGTAGATTCAAAAGGTGTGGAGGTGGATCCTTACACAGTTGATTGGTCGAAATACAGCAAAGGCATTCCTTATAGGGTGGTGCAGGGCAGTGGTGATGCAAATTCACTGGGCATTATGAAGTTTCATTTTGATAATAAATACTCTGTGTACCTGCATGACACCAATCAACGGTATCTTTTCGCTAATGCAATGCGTTCACTTAGCCACGGATGTGTCCGGGTACAGGAATGGCAGGAACTGGCTTTTTATATGCTAAGGAATGATAGTCTTGTTTCCGGAGGTAAGAATTACACCCGAATTGACTCTGTCAAAACATGGTTGCAAAAAAAACAAAAACGTCACATCAGTCTTAAAAACAAAATACCTGTTTATATTCGGAATGTGACCTGCGAAGGAAGGAACGGAACCATCATTTTTTATGACGATGTATATGGGGAAGATAAATGGCTTCGAGAAAAATATTTTGCTGCAAAATAGTGCTGGAGGACGAATTTATTAATGACAGGAACTGGCAACAATTTGGGGAAAAACTACAGCCTCCAATCCTGTGAATATTAGGTAAATAATTTATTTTAGGATATTGAACTTAGCCGTTATTTTTGTTCCGTTTTAAAACCAAACTATCTCTTTATGAAGAAGATACTATTATCATTGTTTGCACTATACACTATGTTACCATCAGGGTATAGCCAAAATGATGAAATCTTACCAAAGTCTTTAGGTGTAAGTTTCTTTTTAAATGACTTTGTTACTCCGGCCCGCATACGTTCTACATCTTTATCGCAGGTGCTCAGCGACAAGTCATTCGCAAAGCTGAGAGAAATGTCGCCGGGATTGGCCATTACATATTTTAAAGGATTAAAAAAGCATGTGGATGTAGCAGCTACTATAGCCGGCTCTTTTGTCAGGTATCCAATGCCTAGCAGGTCTTTTGCTTCTGATAATCTTTTGCTGGAAGCAAATGCCGCTGTTAATCTTAAAATGACTTCTGAAAAATATTGGGTTCAGCCCTATATAACTTTAGGGGTAGCAGGGCATAAGTACCGCTCTTATTATGGTGCTTCATTACCCTTGGGTCTTGGGTTAAAGATAAACATACTGGATGAGGCACACCTTTTCATTACCTCAACTTACAGAGTGCCTATTACTTTGGAAACTTCTAATTACCATATGCAACATGGTATAGGTATCGCCGGCAGATTAGGTAAAAAGAAAGAGCCAGTTGTAATACCACCACCGCCACCTCCTCCTCC
>CAYVSH010000189.1:0-4882 GCA_964453625.1 uncultured Chitinophaga sp. | reverse complement strand
CTTTCTTTCTTTTGCAAATGGAGCATCATCTTCAGAACCAAAATCGGGTATACTCATCAACTCTTTTTGTACTGACATTGCAGGTCCCATCAAGTCCAATCTTCCGCCCATGGCTCTTTTCAATGTCATATCCAAGGTAAGCAAACGATTGATCTCATTTGTTCCTTCATAAATTCTGTTGATGCGGCTGTCACGGTAAGCTCTTGAGATATTGTACTCAGCACTAAATCCATTTCCACCGTGTACCTGTACTCCTTCATCCACAACAAAATCCAATACTTCGCTTCCATATACTTTCAGCATGGCACATTCAATCGCATATTCTTCTGCCCCGCCTAATAATGCTTCATTAAATGGCTTGCCGGCTGATAGCAATTCTGCTTCTTTTTCATCAATCCATTTTGATGTACGGTATAATGCTGATTCACAAACAAAAACCCGTATAGCCATTTCCGCAAGTTTGTGTTTGATTGCACCAAAGTTTGATATTGGTTGTTTAAACTGTTCTCTTGTTATTGCATACTCAACCGTATTGCTTAATGCTCTTCTTGCACCGCCGATAGCTGCTGCACAAAGTTTCAAACGGCCGATATTTAAAATGTTGAAAGCAATCTTATGTCCTTTACCAATTTCGCCCAAAAGGTTTTCAACCGGCACTTTTGCATCCTGGAAATATAGCTGCACGGTGGAAGACCCCTTGATTCCCATTTTATGTTCTTCCGGACCTTGTGTAAATCCTTCTGTACCTCTTTCTACAATAAAAGCTGTGAATTTATCACCATCTACTTTTGCAAATACTGTATACACTTGTGCAAATCCACCATTAGTAATCCAGCACTTTTGACCATTTAGTAAATAATATTTCCCATCATCACTCAGTTTGGCTGTTGTCTTTGCACCTAAAGCATCACTTCCGCTGTTAGGCTCTGTTAAACCATAAGCACCAGCCCACTCGCCACTTATCAGTTTTGGAATATATTTTTCTTTTTGCTCCGGAGTACCAAAATATAAGATTGGCAAAGTACCGATACCGGTATGTGCTGCTATGGCAACAGAGAAAGAATGACCTGCACCAAGGTATTCATTGATGATGGTAGAGGTTACAAAATCTTTTCCCAATCCACCATATTCCTCCGGAAACGAAGTTGCCAGCAAGCCTTGTTCTCCGGCCTTTGCGACCAACGACTTCATTAGTCCTGGCTCTAACTCATCAATACGATCGAGATTAGGATATACTTCTGCATCCAGAAACTGATTACACATATCCCGTATCATCAATTGTTCTTCACCAAAATCTTCTCTGGTAAAGGTTTCAGATGGAGTTGATTCATTTATCAGCCATTCACCACCTTTTATAGTTGCTGTTGTTGCGGTTTCAGTACTCATAATTTTATTTTTTTAAGAATTTTATTTATTTCAAATTATCATATACGATTTGTAAAACTTCTTTACAGATATCTACTTTCTCAGTCGGTACCTTTTCCAGTGCTTCATTCAATGTTTCATCTGCTATAGCCATTGTTTCTTCCTGCAATTGTTGTGCTTCTTTCGTGAGGTAGATAAGATTTATCCTCCTGTCATTCTCCGAAGCCACCCTTTTCACCAGGTTCAGTTTCTCCAGATTATCAACCAATCTTGTAATGCTTGGCTTGTCTCTGAATGTAGCGTTGCATATTTCTTGCTGACTTATCCCTTCTTTTTTCCATAAATGATATAAAACACTCCATTGCTCAATGGTTATGTTCAATCCGGCATTATTAAATTTCTTCTGTAATCTTCTGGCAATAGCTGTGGAAGCCTTACCGGTGATAAAGCTGTATAATTCGCCTCGTTTAAATTGGTTGTTTGGCATATAGTTGTTTGTGCAACTATCCAAAATTAATATTATATTTGAAATAGCCAAGATTATTTTCGGCAAATTTTTGAAGTAATTAAAGCTATGGAACCTAAACAGCTCATTTATAGAACTTCCGCAATCAGTTATTACTGTTTCGGATCAGGGCCAAGGCTTGTTGTTTGCTTTCATGGATATGGTGAAGAAGCCAGAGTTTTTGAGTTCCTGGGAAAATATGCTGGCGACCGGTTTACATTTATTGCTATTGACCTTCCTTTTCACGGCAAAACTATGTGGAAGGAAAATTTCAACTTTACTATTGAGGATCTGCAACAGATAGTTGAAAGCATTTTTATACAAAACAACCTTAAACCTCAAACCTTAACCGCTAAACTTTCCCTCATCGGTTTCAGCCTCGGCGGTCGTATCGCACTAAGCATTTATCAATCTATGCCGGAAAAAATTGGAAAACTTGTTTTACTTGCCCCTGATGGATTAAAAGTAAATTTCTGGTACTGGTTAGCTACACAATCATGGCTGGGAAATAAATTCTTTAAGCTAACCATGAATAAACCCGGATGGTTCTTTGGCTTTCTGAAATTGCTGAATAAATTAAAGTTGGTTAACTCCAGTATTTTCAAATTTGTAAATTATTACATCGGAGATGCAGAAGTACGGCGGTTACTCTATGCAAGATGGACAACGCTGCGAAAAATAAAACCCAATATTGCAACCATTAAAAAAAATATAGTTCAACAAAAAACACCAGTAAGATTAGTTTATGGCAAACATGACCGCATCATTCTTTCTTCCGTAGGCGAAAAATTCAGAAAAGGAATTGAAGAACATTGTACTATTTCGGTTATTAATGCCGGACACCAGATCTTGCATGAAAAACATGCGGAAGATATACTTGCTGCATTACTCCAATGATTAGCTTTGTTTAAGGCATGATACTTCTTTATATAATAATTACACTTTTCATCATTTACACTCTTTTAATATTTTATTATTGGCGGTTGTGGAGTGCTATACCAATATTCAAATCCCCGGATAATAAGCAAACTATAAGTATAAGTGTTATCATTCCTGCCCGTAATGAAGAAGAAAACATCGGTAAACTACTCCAGTCCTTACAAGCACAATCTTATCCGGTTAAGTTGTTCGAAGTAATTGTGGTTGATGATCACTCTACGGATAAAACAGCAGCAATCGTTCAGCAATTTCCTTCTGTAAAGCTGATTCAACTAAAAGAAGACAAGATCAATTCCTATAAAAAGAAAGCAATTGAAACGGGTATTGCAGCAGCCAACGGCGAACTGATCGTTACCACTGATGCAGATTGTATGCCAGGTAGAAACTGGTTACAAACTATAGCTTCATTCAAAGAAGAAAATCATTCGGCATTAATAGCAGCTCCTGTCGTTATCAACTGTAATTCATCTATTGTTCAGATGTTCCAGGCAATGGATTTTATGGTATTACAAGGCATAACTGCTGCAGTTGTTTATAAAAACAAAATGTCCATGTGCAACGGAGCTAATTTGGCTTATGAACGAAAGGCTTTTCAGGATGTAAATGGTTTTGCAGGAATTGATCATATTGCATCCGGCGATGATATGTTATTAATGCATAAGATATGGAAACAATATCCTAACCAGGTACATTATTTAAAATCAAAAGAAGCGATCGTATCAACAGAGCCGGAAAAAACATGGAAGGCTTTCTTTAATCAAAGAATCCGCTGGGCAAGTAAAGCAAGAAGCTATGAAGACAAAAGGATTCTTCCCGTTTTACTGTTAGTATACCTTTTAAATTTATCCTTCCTTGTATTGTTGATCGGCGGTTTTTTTTGTTCAATGTACTGGATTTTTTTAGCAGGCATTTGGATAGCTAAAACATTACTCGAGTTTCCCTTTTTTCTGTCACTTTCGAAATTCTATAATAAACAATGGGCTAATAAACTGTTCTTCTTCTTTCAGCCATTGCATATTTTTTATACAATTATCTCCGGCCTTTTTGGACAGTTTGGAAAGTATGAATGGAAAGGAAGAAAGGTAAAATAGGTATCTTTCATCCATGAATCAATCCATCTCATTTCAAGCTGCAGCCTGGCGTCGGTTGAAGAAAAATAAGGGAGCCGTTTTTGGATTGATCGTTATTTCTCTTGCAGTACTGGTAGCCATCTTCGCTTATTTTATTGCACCCGATCCATCACCTTATTCCAACAGAATTATTTTAGAGATTGGCGGCGAAAGACCAGGTTATAAACAAAGTTTTATCAAGGTAAAAAAAGATAAAGACGTTGCAGCAACAGGATTCTTATCACATTTGATTTCGGGCAAAGAAGATGCTTACCTGTTTATTCCCATAACCAGTTATCAACAGGTTGGCGACAGTATGATCGTTCAAAAATTCATTGATGACGGCATAACTGAGCGGCAGGCATTTCATAAAGATCTTTTACCTGATAAACCAATTAACCAATTAACGTTTCCACTGGGCACAGATAAATACGGTCGTGACATACTCAGCAGAATTGTTGTTGGCACAAGAGTAAGTTTAAGTGTAGGCCTTATTACTGTTATCATTTCACTCAGCATTGGTTTAATACTAGGTTCTCTGGCAGGTTTCTACCGTGGCCGTACAGATAATATTATTATGTGGTTTATCAATGTCATCTGGAGTATTCCTACATTATTATTGGTATTCGCCATTACATTGGCATTGGGTAAAGGTTTCTGGCAAATCTTCATTGCAATAGGATTGACCATGTGGGTGAATGTTGCCAGATTGGTAAGAGGGCAGGTACTGGGCGTTAGAGAATTAGAATATGTGGAAGCAACCAGGGCATTGGGCTTTTCGAATTTCAGAACAATAGTGCGGCATATCTGGCCAAACATTATGGGACCGGTAATGGTGATCGCCGCAGCCAATTTTGCATCTGCCATTGTAATAGAAGCTGGTCTTAGTTTTCTTGGTATTGGTGTACAACCCCCACAGCCAAGCTGGGGATTGATGATAAAAGAGAATTACAATTTCATCATC
>CAYVSH010000188.1:0-4906 GCA_964453625.1 uncultured Chitinophaga sp. | reverse complement strand
TACAAACAATCACCCAAGCCGCTACTCGACCAAACCAATACCCTAAAGACAATAGGATTAATGCAGACATTCATCAATACTCATCCAGGTTCTGTAAGAAATAAAGAAGCTAATGAGATTATTGATATTTGCAGAGCAAAACTGGAAGAGAAGGATTATAAAAGTGCCTTGTTATATTTCGATCTGGGACAGTTCAGGGCAGCGGGGGTTACATTTGCAGCATTGCTGAACAGCTATCCAGAATCTATGAAGGCTGATGAATATAAGCTGATGATCATTAAGTCTTATTTCCGGTTTGCAGAATTAAGTGTGGAGGAGAAAAAAGAAGAGAGGTATACCCAGGTGATCAATGAGTGTAATGAATTTACTGACCGATTCCCTGAAAGCAAATACAAAAAAGAAGTAAATGAATTTTATACATTATCAAATAACAATATTAAAATTTTAACCCAATGAGTAAGTTAAGACGTCAGATGAGTGCAGGCATCACTAATAATGTGGAAACCCGTAACCTCAATGATATTAAAAATAAGACTGGAAATCTTTACGAGTCAATCGCAATTATTGGCAAAAGAGCAAACCAGATTAATATCTCTTTGAAGGAAGAGTTGCATAACAAGCTTGAAGAATTTGCAAGCCATACAGATAGTCTTGAAGAAATTCATGAGAACAAGGAACAGATAGAAATCTCCAGGGCTTATGAAAGAATGCCAAATCCGGCATTATTGGCCACACAGGAGTTTATGGATGATAAAGTTTATTTCCGTAAAGGTGAAGATGAGTTGTTTAGCTAATCTTTATGGCTCGTAAAATAATGAGGCGACAGTGTTCTGTCGCTTTTTCTTTTTAACAGGTAATTGTTGTTTCCACTATGGTGTTTTACAAGTAAATGGTACTTTTGAGAAAGCATGATGCAGGGAAAAAAAATATTATTGGGTATCACCGGCAGTATAGCGGCTTATAAGTCAGTTTACCTGGTACGTATGCTGGTGAAAGTTGGTGTAGAAGTAAAAGTGATAATGACACCTTCTGCAAAGGATTTTGTTTCCCCCTTAACCCTTTCCACATTAAGCAAGAATCCTGTATTAGTTGACCTTTTTGATGAACAAAGTTGGTCAAACCATGTGATGCTTGGCCGATGGGCGGATGTTATGCTGATAGCACCACTAAGCTGTAATACATTGGCCAAAATGGCGAATGGCCATTGTGATAACTTGTTGCTGGCAGTTTACTTGTCAGCCACCTGTCCCGTAGTGGTGGCTCCTGCAATGGATGAGGATATGTGGCATCACCCATCCACGAAAAATAATATCGAAAGACTCAAATCTTTTGGAAATAAAATAATCCCTGTAGAAAAAGGTGACCTGGCAAGCGGTTTACATGGCGATGGACGTATGGCAGAGCCAGAAACCATTGCTGAATTTCTCAACAATAATTTTTTTTTGACCGGCCCTTTGAAAGGTAAAAAGGTATTGATTACGGCAGGGCCTACATACGAACCATTGGATCCGGTTCGTTTTATTGGTAATCATTCTTCCGGGAAAATGGGGTTGGCACTTGCCAACGAGTTATATAGTAGAGGTGCAGATGTTACTTTGGTACTGGGACCTACCAACCTTCCTTTTTCTGCAAATGGTATAAAGCTCATAAGAGTAACAACAGCTGATGATATGTATCAGGCATGTATGCTGCAATTTGAACAATCAGATATTGCTATTATGGCGGCAGCCGTTGCAGATTACTCGCCTGCAAAAGAGGAAAAAGAAAAAATAAAGAAGAAAGACGAAACATTTACTATTGAATTGACAAAAACAAAGGACATTCTGAAAAGCCTTGGCGAAAAAAAGAAGAAGGAACAGATACTTGTCGGCTTTGCCTTGGAAACAAATAACGAGATTGAAAATGCAAAAGAGAAGCTGAAAAAGAAAAATGCTGACTTGATTGTTCTTAATTCGATGAATGATGATGGAGCCGGTTTTGGAATAGATACCAACAAGATCACTATTTTCGGGAAGAAGGGAGAAGAGTTTCAGTTTGATACAGAAAATAAAACTGTGGTAGCAAAAAATATCATTGATACGATAATCCGACTTTATTATGTTTAAGAAAAATCTGCTGATCGTATTGTTTATCTGTGTTTCTTTTTTTAGTGAAGCCCAGGAATTACAGGCCCGATTCTCAGTGCTTGCCAGCAAGGTAAGTACAACAACTGACCGCAAAGTTTTTCAAACCCTTCAAACCGGGTTAACTAATTTCTTAAACAATCGTCGCTGGACCAATGATGTTTTTCAACCAAATGAAAAAATACAGTGCAGTTTCCTGCTTACGATAGAACAGGACCTTGGCAATAATGTATATAAAGGAAAATTAACAGTACAGGCGGCCCGTCCTATTTACAATTCTTCTTATGATTCACCTATTGTAAATTTTTTGGATGATAATATTGTTTTTAAATACATAGAGTTTCAGCCAATAGAATTCAATGAGAACAGGGTACAGGGCAATGATCCGTTGGTAGCTAATATAACGGCAGTATTGGCTTATTATGTAAATATTATTATTGGTCTTGATTATGATTCGTTCTCTCCCCGTGGCGGCGATACTTATTTTCAAAAAGCATGGAACATTGTAAACAATGCTCCGGAAAGCAGAGATGTAACAGGCTGGAAATCCTTTGAAAGCCTACGTAATCGTTACTGGCTGGCCGAAAACCTTAACAGTAGCCGATTTGCACTGGTACATGATGCATTATACGCTTATTATCGAAGCGGCATGGATATCTTTTATGAAAATGAAGAAGCTGGCCGAAGCGGAATTTTGAATTGCCTGAATTACCTGAATACGATAAACAGCGAAAACCCAAACTCAATGGTGTTGCAGTTCTTCTTCCAGGGGAAAAGTAATGAGCTGGTAAAGGTTTTCAGCAAAGCTACACCTGAAGTAAAGCAACGGGCCAGGGATATATTAACAAGACTTGATATCACCAACACACAAGCTTATAAAGAATTGAAATGAGGAAGTACTGGCTGCTGATATCTTCACTGGTATTTTTAGTTTGTTTTTCATGCGGCAATAAAGACCGTGTGCCCGGTAATATAATACCCCGTGAAAAAATGCAGTTGGTATTAAGTGATATGATGAAGGCAGACCATTTTTTAACTGATTATGTTTTGAACCATGATACAACTAAGAAGAGGGAACCGGAAAGCATAAAATTGTACAACCAAATATTCAATATCCATGATATTTCAGCCGAAGAATTTTATAAAAGCCTTTCCTATTACCAGGAACATCCCGCATTGCTGAGGCAGATCATGGATTCACTTAGCAAACCCATTGAATCGAAAGGTGTCGAGTCATTACCTCCAACTGTTGCGAAAGATTCAGTAGTCCCGCCTGTAACAATTCCTATACGAAAAGATTCATTGAGCAAACAAAAGTTTATAAAACTCGCCACTCCGGATTAATTTAGTTAATGGCTTACTTATACAATGAACTTCTGTAATTTTAAAGCAATCTAAAATTTGCAGAATGAATAAAGTTGTAGACAATGCTGATGTGGCCATTACTGATATTAAAGACGGTGCAACCTTGATGCTTGGTGGTTTCGGATTATGTGGTATTCCGGAGAATTGTATAACTGCTTTGGTGAAAAAGGGTGTTAAGAACCTCACCTGTATTTCCAATAATGCCGGGGTAGATGATTTTGGAATAGGGTTGATGCTGAAAAAAAGACAAGTAAAGAAAATGATATCATCTTATGTGGGTGAGAATGCAGAATTTGAAAGACAATTATTAAGTGGTGAACTGGAAGTAGAATTAATACCACAAGGAACATTAGCCACCCGTTGTTTGGCAGCAGGATATGGGATGCCTGCTATTTATACACCTGCCGGTGCCGGTACAGAAGTAGCTGAAGGAAAAGAAGTAAGAAACTTTAATGGTAAGGACTATTTACTGGAATATGCTTTTGATGCAGACTATGCATTGGTAAAAGCATGGAAAGGGGATAATGATGGCAACCTTATTTTTAAAGCCACTGCAAGGAATTTTAACCCGATGATGGCCATGGCAGGGAAAATAACAATTGCAGAAGTGGAAGAATTGCTTCCTTCCGGAGAATTGGATGCAAACGAAATTCATGTGCCGGGAATTTATGTGCACAGGATATTTAAAGGAAGTAATTATGAAAAGAGGATAGAGCAGAGAACAGTAAGAAAGTCAAATTAGATATAGAAGTCAAATGGGTCAAATAGGTCAGGTAAGTCATTTTGATATTATAAAATTGTGAAACGATGGCATTGAGTAAAGAACAAATAGCACAACGTATTGCGAAAGAACTAAAAGATGGATATTATGTGAACCTTGGAATTGGTATACCAACATTGGTAGCTAATTATATTCCCGAAGGAATCAATGTAGTATTACAAAGTGAAAATGGGTTGCTGGGCATGGGGCCATTTCCAGTAGAAGGGCAGGAGGATGCCGACCTCATCAATGCCGGCAAACAAACCATTACCACATTGCCCGGATCTGCTTTCTTTGACTCTGCTATGAGTTTTGGAATGATCAGGGCCGGCAAAGTAGACCTGACCGTACTCGGTGCCATGGAAGTGAGTGAACAGGGAGATATTGCAAACTGGAAGATACCCGGCAAAATGGTGAAGGGTATGGGCGGTGCCATGGACCTTGTGGCCAGTGCCAAAAACATCATTGTGGCCATGATGCATACAAACCCAAAAGGTGAATCCAAATTATTACCTGCCTGTACACTACCGCTAACCGGTGTAAAATGTATAAAGAAGATAGTAACTGATATTGCCGTATTGGATGTAACAGAAAATGGATTCAAACTTTTGGAAAGAGCACCGGGAGTTACAACAGAAGAAATAAAATCAAAAACAAG
>CAYVSH010000187.1:0-4964 GCA_964453625.1 uncultured Chitinophaga sp. | reverse complement strand
TAACCGGGGCTAAGTTCGTCTGGAAAAGCAGGGCCGTTATCAATTATATGCATGACCATTCCTTCACTATTCTTCTTTACCTGCAAATTGATCTCTGTTAATTTTCCTGTTGCCTTTAAGCCATGTTTTACCGCATTCTCCACAAGTGGTTGCAATAAAAACCGCGGTACTAAATAATGATTCAATTCTTCATCAGCATGAACAGTATAGGTAAGATTATCTTCAAAACGTATTTTCTCGATCTGCAGGTACACTTCTGACATTTCCAGTTCATCCTTCACCGTTGAATAATTATTATTACTGTAATTGATACTGTATCTGAAAAGATCAGCCAATGCAATCGTCATTTTCCTGCCTTTTTTCCCATCGGTTATAGAAAGGTCAGCGATTGAATTCAATGCATTGTACAGAAAATGCGGATTGACCTTTGAATGAAGAGCTTCCAGTTCGGCTTTTGATTTTAATTCCCGCATCCTGCTTAGTTCCAGTTCTTTTGCATCAAACTTCCTTTTCCTTTCAATATCAAGGTAGCTTATTACAGCGTACACAAGACCTGTTGCACCAGCCAGGTAAACACTGTTGATTATTGCATATTTGAGATATTGGAGTTGGCCATCGTATAAATGATAGGCAAAAGGAATGTTCACCGCCAACGTTGCTATAATCAATGTAAGAATGGTGAGAGACTTATGTTTAACAAACGAAAGTCTTTTTAAAGATGGGTTTTCAGCAATTATCCTGGTCAGGTTATAAACAATAATTGTGGTAATGGTAACTGAGATAAAATGGCCAATAATTGTCTCCCACCATCCGAATTTTGCTAGCATATAAAAAAAACCCCCACTCATGGGTACCATTGCAGTTGAAAAACAAAAAATGATGACCCAGGCAGCAGCATTTTTTCGTAGCACTTCATTCCTTATGCTTTGCTTAAATAAACTGCCAAACTTTGTTAGTAAGTACAACCCTGCCAATGCCATCAATAGGCAAATGGCAATCAATACTACATATTCAATTGTGGTTGGTTCTCTCATTTAAGGTGCCAAAATACTAAATGCCTACCATCATGCAACCAGCTGTTCGCCAATTACCTGATTTCAGGAGTGAACGGAGTATATTGCAGGAAAATTTAAGAATGATAATTGATTTCAGATCAGATACTGTTACCAAACCCACTGCGGGAATGCTGGAAGCAATGATGAAAGCAAAAGTTGGAGATGACGTTTTTGGCGAAGATCCAACCATTAATGAATTAGAAAATCTGACAGCAGAGATGTTCGGAATGGAAGCAGCTATCTTTTGCCCTTCCGGCACCATGACCAACCAGATTGCTATTAAGTGTCACACTCAGCCAGGCGATGAAGTAATATGCGATGAAAGCTCCCATGTATATCAATACGAAGGCGGTGGTATAGCATTTAATTCCGGTGCATCTGTAAAACTTTTACGTGGAGATCTTGGAAGGATAAATGCTGAAATGGTGAAGGCTTCGATCAATCCAGATGATCCGCACCGGGCACATACAAGCCTGGTTTCATTAGAAAATACTTCCAACCGCGGTGGTGGCAGTTGTTATGATTTTGCTGAAATAAAGAAAATGCAAACGCTTTGCAAAGAAAACAAACTTGCATTTCATCTTGACGGAGCAAGATTATGGAATGCATTGGTAGCAAAAAAAGAAACAGCCAGGCAATATGGTGAAGCATTCGATAGCATTTCTGTTTGCCTGAGCAAAAGCTTAGGTTGCCCTGTTGGAAGCTTATTGCTTGGGAGAAAAGACTTCATCAAAAAAGCCAGAAGAGTGAGAAAGGCGTTTGGCGGTGGTATGCGCCAGGCTGGTTTTATTGCTGCTGCTGGTATTTATGCTTTGCAGAACAATATTGAAAGGTTGGAAGAAGATCATTTACATGCCCGTCAGATTGCGGAAGCAATTGGTAAGAAAGATTTTGTACGGCTGGTGCTTCCCGTAGAAACTAATATCATCATTTTTGAACTGCATGATAACATTTCAGCAACTGATCTTGTTTCAAAGCTTAAAAAAGAAAATATTTTAGGTTATGCCATTTCTCCAAACAGGGTCAGGCTTGTTTTGCATCTCGATATTTCAAAGGAAATGGTCAATAAAACAATTGAAGTCTTCAATCATCTGAAGTAACTTTATCCGCATGTTATCTGCTATTAATCCAACTACTACCGAAGCCTGGAAGCAACTTCATTTGCATGCTGCCGAAATGAAAAAGGCTTCTATGAAGGAATTATTCCGGAACGACCCGGAACGCTTCAAGAAGTTCTCTATGTGCCTGGATGAGATGCTGTTTGATTACTCGAAGAATATCATTACTGATAAGACAATTGATTTACTGCTCCAACTGGCGGATGAGTGCAAAGTAAAAGATGCCATCAAAGCAATGTTCAATGGTGATATTATCAATGCCACTGAAAAAAGATCCGTTCTGCATACAGCTCTAAGAAATTTTTCCGACTCACCCGTATTTGCAGAGGGATCAGATGTAATGCCGGATATCAGAAAGGTATTGGCAAAAATGAAAGCATTTACCAATGCTGTTCATAAAGGGAAATTAAAAGGATACACGGGTAAGAAAATCAAATTTATTGTCAATATAGGTATTGGTGGAAGCGACCTCGGTCCCTTTATGGTAACAGAAGCCCTGAAACCCTATTGGGTGGATGGTATTCAAACTTATTTTGTTTCGAATGTTGACGGAAGCCATATCGCTGAAACACTGAAAAAGATAAAAGCTGACCAGACTCTTTTCCTGATAGCTTCCAAAACTTTTACAACACAGGAAACCATGACCAATGCCCATACGGCACGAGAATGGTTTCTTAAAAAAGCAAAAAAAGAAAAATACATAGCCAATCATTTTATTGCACTATCAACAAATGAAGCCGAAGTAGTGAAGTTTGGGATAGATAAAAAAAATATTTTCGGCTTTTGGGATTGGGTTGGCGGCCGCTATTCTCTGTGGAGTGCTGTTGGTATGTCTATCGCATTGACCATTGGGTATAAGAACTTTGAACAATTACTAAAGGGAGCTTACAAAGCTGACCAGCATTTCATCAATACTCCGTTTGAAAAAAACATTCCGGTATTAATGGCAGCACTTGGAATATGGTATACCAATTTTTTTGGCGCCCAATCAGAAGCGATTTTACCATACGATCAGTACCTGCATCGCTTTGCAGCATATTTTCAGCAGGGGAATATGGAAAGCAACGGCAAGTCTGTAGACCGGAATGGAGAGAGGATAGAATATGCCAGCGGACCCATAATCTGGGGGGAGCCCGGTACAAATGGTCAACATGCCTTTTATCAACTGATACACCAGGGGACGCCACTAATACCTTGTGACTTCATTGCACCTGCTATAAGTCATAATCCAATCGGAAACCATCATGAAAAGCTGTTGAGCAACTTTTTTGCCCAAACCGAAGCGTTGATGAACGGGAAGACCGAAAAAGAAGCAGAGGAAGAATTGATCAAAGCTGGTTATACTGATGAAGAAATTGTGCGGTTATTACCATACAAAATATTCTCCGGGAACCGGCCAACCAATTCAATCCTTTTAAAAAAGATCACACCACACTCTTTAGGCCAGTTGATTGCTTTATACGAACACAAGATTTTTGTTCAGGGTATCATCTGGAATATTTACAGTTTCGATCAATGGGGAGTTGAATTAGGAAAACAATTGGCAAATAAAATACTGCCAGAACTTCAAGACAATAAACCGGTTTCTGGTCATGATGTATCTACTAATGGCCTGATCAATTCCTGGAAAAAGATGAGAAATGAATAATTCTATATACAGTTATTAGTTTCAATTTCTAAGCACCTTCTACCTTAAATAGACAAGCACAATATCTTTTTACCGATATCACATTCGGTTTGTAAGCAAATATCCTATAAGTAAAATTTAAAAACAAAAAAAGCCCTCTGCAATTGCAGAGGGCTTTGAGTATTCATTATAATACTATTACTGTACTACAACTAATCCTGAAACGACTTTTTGAGTGTATTCATGAACAACTCTCACCACGTAGGTTCCAGCCATCATGTTTGTCAAATCAAAGTCCATTCTCAGGTAAGGTGCAGTATTATCAACCAAACTGAATTGCTTGCTGGTAATTACCTGACCTAACATGTTGTATATAGTAACAGTTCTTCTTTCTGCAACATCACTATCATAATACAAACGAACCTGGAAGGCTCCATCTGTAGGATTAGGATAGATCCACAAACGATCTGATGCTTCAGAACCAATTACTAGTAAATTAGACTTAGCCACACAACCATTCACATCAGTAACTGTCGCCTGGTAGGTACCAACTCCATCAATATTTACAGTCTGTGTATTAGTAGTACCTGCAATCGCAGAACCATTTAATGTCCAAGCCCATCCACCTGCAGCAGCAGCCGGGTTGCTTGTACCTGTAATTGTTGTTGTACGGCCTGGTACCAATTGCAGAACTGGTGATGAAATTGAAACTACCGGTAATGGAATTACTGTTAAGGTAGCAGCTGTAGATGTTGCTGTAGTAGCACAAGGAACATTAGTCACAACTGCACGATACCTGTTACCACTCATAGATTGAGTAATATTAGTAAGTGTCAGTGTAGCTGATGTACCACCTGTTGTAATATTATTATAGGTAACACCACCATCCACACTAACCTGCCACTGATAAGTGAGGGCAGAGTTTCCGCTTGCTACAGTTGCCGCCACAGAGAATGTAGCTGTTGTACCAAGACATCTGCTTATGCTAACAGGGTTTGTTGAAATTGCCGGTGGAACATTTACAGTAAGTAATGCAGAAGCACTGGTTACAGGTTGTGGAGGACACTGACCAGAAACTACTACACGGTACCTGTAGCCATTCATACCTGCAGTTGCGCCTGTGATAGTTAGCGTTGGTAAAGTAACACCAGAATATACACCACC
>CAYVSH010000186.1:0-4969 GCA_964453625.1 uncultured Chitinophaga sp. | reverse complement strand
AAGTACGAGTTCTGTTATATCTTTTGAATAACAGGCCACTCCAAAAATGTCACCTTTTGAATTATAAATAGGGTTGAACGAAATCAAACCATATTCAATGCTTTTAGTGATGGGATTATAAACCTGTTCTTCTATAGAGTATTTTTCACCCTGCAGGGCCCGTTTATAATAGGTCTTCCATTTGGTGACAAGTTCTTCACCAAACTCTTCTACAATCACCGGGTCTCCTTCTTTGATGGGTTTACTGGAAGCATAGGTCATGGCATGCAAGTAGGATTCATTGGCCGTAATGATCCGTAAATCTTTATCAACCGACCACACCATGTCCTTGGTTGCATTGATAAGTGACTCCTGGTTGAGTTTTATACGATTTAATTCCAGTTCCTGTTCTTTCTGACTGGTTATATCAATAATTAGGGAGTCCCAGATTACAGAACCATCCGGTAGTTTCTGCGGATTGCCAATGCCACGTTGCCAATGAATGGTTCCATCGGGATGATTGACCCTCCATTCATGTGTCCAACCGGAAAGTGTTTCTTTTGAATGCCGAATAGAATCTTTGTGTGCCTGCAGATCATCTTTATGATAGACATCCCAGACCAACTGGTTGTTTTTCATAGCAGATTCGGCGTCAATACCCCAGAGATCAATCGAACCCTTACTCAGGTACATTAACTGATCCGTTCCATCCGGGTTCAGTTTATATCTAAACACAACTCCATTCAGGTTATTTGTAATACTGGTGAGTTGTTCTTCGATAAGTTTACGTTGCGTTACATCACTGAAATTAGTTACAATGCCGCCTATCGCTGGTTCATGCAGTAAATTAGTGATGGTGGCTTCAATGAATAACCATCTGCCGTCTTTGTGTTTGATCCGGTAACTGAGGTTCCTGATGGGAATTCCTGGTTTATCCAGGCTTTCCTGTAATTTTTCGCGGATGTAATCGCCATCATCCGGATGAATGGTTTTGAAGCTGTCGAGTTCTAATGCTTCCTGATCAGAGTAACCAACTATATGCTTAACACCCGGAGAAATATACAGCGGTTTGGCTGCTGCATCAACAATTACAATGGCATCTGACCCGTTTTCCACCATAGCCCGGAAACGTTTTTCATTGGCTTCCAGTTTTTGCTGTACGGCTTTCTTTTCTGTTATATCATTTATTATGGTGTAGGCATAAACATCTTTCTTATCATCAGTAAAAAGTACTGAGCTGAATTCCACGGGAAAGCGTTGGCCATTTTTGCGAATACCGGTAATCTCACCGGTGACCTGGCCATCTTTTTCCCGTTTTACCAGTATCTCATTCATACCCGCTTCATCAGCATGTTCCAATATGCCCTGGCGTCCAATCTTAGTCAGTTCGTCCTTTGTATAGCCGAATATTTTCTCCGCAGCCGGATTGACTTCCAGGATAGTGCCATCCGGCCGGGTCAATAAAATGGCAGATAATGAACCGTCAATAAGTGATTTGTATTTTAGCCTGCTGGCATTAAGGATGTCTTGATTAGTTCTTTGTTCAGTAATATCCTGTATCGATGTAATTTTAAGCCGCTTTCCATCCGGTAATTGCAAAAGTTCGGATGTTGTATCAATTAAAACAGTACTTCCATCTTTTTTAAGTACTTCCCATTCTCCGGGTGTTTCTTTCCCGGTTTTTATAAATTGATTCTGCAGATGCTGTTCGTCTTTTTGATTTTTGCCCGGCATCGTTAGGGTAAAATTCTTGCCAATCAATTCTTCAGGCTGATACCCTAAAATGCGGCAAAAGGCTGCATTTACTTCCATGATCATGCCTTGTTCATCGGTTACACAAAGCCCAATGGCTGTTGCATTGTAAACCAGGGAAAGTATTTTCTCCTTTTCATTAAGGGTATTAAGGGCAATTTTTAAATCAGTGATATCTAAAATACCGATAGAAATGCCATGAATGTTTCGTTCGCCGTATTGTACCGGGGAGTAATTGAAGCTGTACCAATATTCTTTGTTATTGATCCCCGTAAGTTTGATTTCACGGCTGATCGTTTCGCCCTGGGCAACCCGGCTAAAGTCCCTGACAAAAAATTCCAGTTGCCCCGGTTCAATCAGGTCAATAAATGAATCATTTTGTTGTATTTTTTTCTCATGTAAGCGGATAATAAGTTCTTCCGCTTTCTCGTTAAACTTTATAACTTTATAAGTATTGTCAATAAGAATAAATGCCTGTAGTTTATTGTTGAAGAGGGCATTGGTAGTTGCTTCATTTTCTTTCAGTGCTGTTTCTTTTCGTTCCAGTTCCTTATTGGCAGCCTTTAATTCGGAATAGGTGATTTGAATTTCTTCATTGGTGCTTTGCAGTTCCTCGTTACTGGTCTCCAGTTCTTCATTACTGCTTTGTAATTCTTCATTGGTACTTTGCAGCTCTTCGTTAAGGGATTGCAGCTCTTCGTTGCTGGTCTCCAGCTCTTCCGTATAGGTTTGCATGTGTTCTTTGGCAGTGGCAAGTTCAATTTCCAATTCCTTCAACCGTACATCTACCAGTTCATGTTCGTTGGCAACAATACCTTTCGTTACAAATTCTTCCAGATCGAGCTGTTCAAATATTACTATGAACATCTCGTCCACCAGTTCAGAAAAAATCAGAGGTTTCGCAGTAATGCGAACGTAATAGTCATTTCCAAACAAGTGAAATTTTTTGATGGAGCTTCGTACCGTCTCTCTGCCTTTGATAGCTTTTGTAATGACCGATCTTACTTCAATCTTCAGTTCGGAATTGATCATCTTCAACAGGTTTGTCTCTATAGCTCCCTGGGCCAGGCTCATAAACAATCGCAATTCGCCATTTACTTCCAGTATGTCAAACCCTTCGTTAATTACTACATATGGATGTTCATACGTATTAAAAATTGTTTCTTTTACCAGTTCGGATATGGAAAGGTCTTTTTTAACTTGTTTGGCCGTCTGTTGGGGAAGAATATGCTTTTGTGCTTTAAATGAAGAAAATTTAATGGTGCGAAGATTGCCACCCCTCTTGCGTTGAAAGATTTTGTTTTTACCATCGATGGTAGCAAACAGGTCTGAATATTGTCCGACGGTTTCCGATTTACCAAGAAAAAGATATCCGTCCTGTAGCAATGCATAATGGAAAATAGGTATGATTTGCTGCTGCAGGCCGGCACCAAAATATATAAGCAGGTTCCGGCAACTGATTAAATCCAGTTTTAAAAATGGTGGATTACTTGTAATGTCATGCCTAGAAAACAATACCATTGATCTGATGGATTTCACCAATTCGTATTGATTTTCGTTCTGGATAAAATAAGTATCAATGATCTCTTTTGGTACTTTTTCAAGTGAACTTGAACTGTAGATTCCTTTTCGTGCTGCAACAATGGCATTTTCATCAATATCTGTGGCGAAGATCTGTATGTTGTATTGAAGGATCCGATCTTTTAAAATCCGGTGCAATAAAATAGCAATGGAATAAGCTTCTTCACCCGTATAACAACCGGGTACCCAAATGCGTATTGGGTCTTTGTCGGTTTTGGCATTGATAATCTTATGAAGATTATTTTCCAGGGCTTCAAAAGCTTCCGTATCTCTGAAGAAAGTGGTTACCCCGATTAGAATCATATTGAACATCTCATCCTGTTCTTTGGAGCTTTCTAACAGCAGTTTCAGGTATTCATCGAACGATTTTATTTTCAGCAAGGCGAGCCTCTTTTCGAGGCGCCGGATAATGGTTGCGGATTTGTAATTTGAGAAGTCAGTACCGGTTCGTTTACTGAGTATATTGATGATTTTTTCGAGGCTATTATTCTCATCATCGGTTCCTCCTTGTTTAATTCTGATTCGATCTGGGTTTAAAAAATGTTCCAGTATTTCTTCACCCATTTTTTCGGGAGGCAATACCAGGTCTACTTCGCCGGTTTCAATGGCTGCCAATGGCATACCATCGTATTTGGCAGTAGTTGGTTCCTGTGCAATAATTAAACCACCATTCTTTTTTAGTATTCGTACGCCGGATGCGCCATCAGAACCAGTACCTGATAAGATGATACCCACCACCTGGTGTGCCGCATCTTCTGCCAATGACTCGAACAAAATATTTACACTTGGTCTTGGACCAATGTTTGATTGTGGCTTTTTTAAAACAATTTTACCAGCTGATATGGATATCTCTTTATCCGGCGGAGTGATATAAATTTTATCGGGTTGAAGGGTGCTGTCATTTTCGGCTTCTATAACTTCAAGCTTGGTTTCCCGGCTTAAGAGTTGCACCAGCATGCTTTTGTGCGTTGGGCTTAAATGCTGCGCTACAATAATCGATACATTATTAATTTCGGGAAGATGTGATAAAAAATCTTGCAAAGCTTCTAGGCCACCGGCGGATGCTCCTATCGCAACTATGTTCAATTCAACCGGCCTGATTGAATTTGTTTGCATAGGTCTTTCTTGCTTTTGTTTCTTTTGTTGCATATCCTTGCCTTGAATAATTTAAAAAATAAAATTAATTTATAACAGCGAGGTAATCCGAACCGAAAACTTTTCTTATTTTAAATTAAGCAGGGAAAATACTCTAGTACAAACAATCAAATAACTTCTAGAAAGATAACTAAATTTAGTCATAAAATAGAATAACAATATTTATTCCACCATATAAGTAATGATTAAGCTATTTTAAGACTACACACCCATCATAGTTACTGTATAGATGATGTTTAGATGCAGTATAGGTTGTGTATGAGGAGAGTATGAATAATTTTTACTTCACCCTCCACAGTTTCCTGTAACTTTTTATTATATAATATACAGGGCCAAATATGCTTTATGCCTGGTTTAACCCTTTATGTTTTGAATATTTTATAAGGAGAAGATTACAGTCCGAAGTCCAGAATGTCAATCTTCAGCTTCTGCATGAAATTCCTTTTCTGATACTGGCAAAAATTTTGTATATTCTTTTTATCTGTTAACTAAAACCCCCGGA
>CAYVSH010000185.1:4536-5010 GCA_964453625.1 uncultured Chitinophaga sp. | reverse complement strand
CAGCTGATTTTTTTATTTAAACGAAGATTAATCTGTGTTGCATTACAATTTCCGGTTGCTGATTGTAATCGGGGAATCACATCATCAGTAATGCTTGCAGAACCACCTGTAAAGGTAATATTATAACCAAGTGATGAACTGCTGTAATTAGAAACCATAAGCAAGTAGGCACGGCCTGCAATGATATCGGGCATTTTTGAATATACCGGCTCACCTCCGCCTCCGCATACATTCAGCGAAAGGCCATCAGCAGTAGCTCCGGTTTGTCCCGGCTCGGCAGACCAGTTGCAGGCTACAAGTAATCCTGGAATGGTAAAAATAGCATCAGGGTTAATATTCGTAATGTCAAATAGCTGCCAGTTATAATCAGCGGTTGGTTCATCCGGATCGATTGTGAATCCCAACGTACCGGAATTAAAACAATTCATCCGAAAAAAATTGGGGTTTCTGTTCTGGTATTGATATGTTGCAGCG
>CAYVSH010000185.1:0-4508 GCA_964453625.1 uncultured Chitinophaga sp. | reverse complement strand
ACAGGAATCGGCATAATGCCACAATAAGTTGGAGTTACACTATAAAAACTTTCAGTTCCACAAACTAACAGGGCCGTTTGCGGCGTTTGACCAGTATATGTGCATATTTGTGCATGTATTGGCAGAAAAAATACCAGTAAATAAATTGATAAGATTGTTTTTTTAAGCATCAGTTAAAAAAAGGAACTGTCTGTAAAGTTTCCTTTTTTTGGTCAACAACAAGTTACAAAACAAATTACCAGGAATTAATTCAATGTTTTCACAGATCATTGTTAGATGCCAGATTCCATTTCTTCATCAGCACTGCTTTCAAAAGAATAAATTATTGAAAATTAACTGAATAGTGGCCCGGGTTTTCTTCTGAATAGAATAAATTTAGAAAAATTGGGATGAGAACCATCATCATAATGATCCTGCAAATGTAAAAATGAAAAAAATGTACCTCGTGATACCCATCGTATATAAAGCTTTTATCACTGCAGTTGAATTGCAGGATATTAACTTCCAGCCCTGAAAACTGATTTTTCAGTAAAATGGAAGTTCTTTACAAGAAAAGCCGTTTAGTCGTACGTTGTACCAGTATTGGAAGCTGCAGTTTTTACCCGATAATGATGATTTATTGGAATGGGTACAAAACTAATATCCAGATTATGCAGAGTGTTCAATCCTACTTTTCAAAATCAGTATTTTCGTAGTGAAACTAACGGAAATGAAAAATGTATTGATTACCGGGGCTTCCGGCAACCTTGGACAGGCAGTGGTACATAAAATGCTGGTGGATGGTTTTCATGTGGTGGGAACCATTATTCCAAATGATCCTGCCGGTATTGAGATCAACGGACAGCATTTTGAAACAGCTATTGTTGACCTGTTGGATGAAAAAGCAGCCACCCATTTTGTAGAGAGTGTAACTGTAAAACTAAAAACCATTGATGCAGCCATATTAACAGTAGGCGGCTTTGCAATGGGAAAGATCAGTGAAACAAGCACAACCGATATAAACAAACAAATAAAACTGAATTTTGAAACGGCTTATAATGTTGCAAGACCTGTTTTTAAACAAATGCTTCAGCAGGGTAGTGGCCGTATCTTTTTGATCGGTTCCAAACCCGGTTTATCTGCTGCAAACAGTACTGGTATGGTGGCCTATGGTCTTGCCAAATCACTTATTTTCCGGCTGGCGGAACTGATGAATGATGAAGCCAAAGGAACAAATGTGGTTACCAGTGTTATCATTCCCTCAACTATTGATACGCCACAGAACAGGGAAAGCATGCCGGCTGCTGATTTTACAAAATGGGTAAAGCCTGAAGCAATTGCTGATATTATCTCATTCCATTGCTCACCGGCTGCTTCATCATTACGGGAACCGGTGATTAAGATATATGGAAATGCCTGAGGGCTGAATAATTTTCTCGTTTTTATCTATACGCATCCATCTTTTTTTCAGTGGGACATTCTAAGTGGTTCAAATAATCCTGTTAAACAAACTCCTGAAAACAGATACGCATTACATCTTTATGTCTTTGTGGGAAATTCTTTTCAGTAAATTGCGGCCCAATACTATTTGCTTATGCGATATATGAAATGGATCGGCTTTGCTGCCGCCATACTATTGATTGTTTCCTGTTTTACTCCCTGGGTGTTTATCGTTTCAAGAAATATTACGATTAGCGGTATTGACGCAACGGGCACTAACTTCGGCAAGCCCGGTTATTTTCATTTTATATGTGCTTTCCTTTTTCTTGTCTTTCATATTACGCCAAGGATCTGGGCCAAGCGGCTGAATCTATTGGTTACAGCACTTAATGTATCATGGGCAATCCGCAATTTTCTGATGATCGCTGCCTGCCAGGGAGGTGAATGCCCGGAAAAGAAAGCAGGTTTATATCTCGTATTGCTTTCCTCCATCCTTATGCTCTTATCCTCCTTTTTCCCGGATATGAAGGTGAAAAGGAATGGGCCAGTTAACATGTAAGTTTTCCACTAAATTTTTTATCCACATATAATCCGGCATGTGTTGGTGGATAGGTTTTTACTATATTTTTACCCATTAACCTTCCTTTAAAATTACTCCACCTAAGCCCTGTTGAAATAAGTGCAAGAGCACTGCTAAAAGCAGTTTGATGTATAACAGGGAAAACTATTACAGGTTACCATCAAAATGTTTGTTGTCTTTCTTCTTCATCTTTTCTTAATATGGAAAAGAACGAATGAGAATGAACTGAATCTATTTTTGTAAGAAGATCCAACTCCTCTGAATGTTCCGTTAGGGCACCATTATCCACTGAAGAATATTTATTACTTAAAAAACAATTATGAAAAAGATTTACTTTTTGATGGGGATGGTATGTTCAATCTATTTTGTAAATGCTCAAACTCCAGTTCCAATGTCAAGCCAACCAGGTTTAACATATACTGAGAATTTTGCAGACATAGCTAACTGGACAAATAATTTTGCGGCTGGAATAGGTGCAAACAGATGGGGTTCTGTTGCTATTAATGCAACTGGATCAATTGGAGATGGTATAAGAACAACTGTTTCTACAGCAACTTTTACCTCTGGAACAACTGGTGGAGTTCAGAAGGGAACTGGAAATATTCAAATGTTATCGACAAGTACTGCTAACGCATGTGCAATAGAGTTCTTTCTTGATTTTACCGGTGTGAATGCTGGAAATATTTCATTTGATGTAGCAACAGTATTTAATTCTACAGGTGATAGGGATTCAAGACTTAAGTTATATTATAGCATAGATGGAACTTCATATACTGAAATAACCGGTACAAATTTACCATACAATGCAAGAAATAATGTTGCTGGAAGCGCATCGATTAGTGTTCCCTTACCTGCAGCTTTTAATGGGATATCTACAGCAAGACTTAGATTTTATGAACATAGTACAGCTACTGGTGCAACACCAACGGGTAGCCAACCTAAAATATCAATTGATAATGTTACTGTACCGTATTCTTTTCCATCTTTAATAAACTTAAACTGGAAAACTTCTGCTTCTTCTGGTACTGGAATCTCCTTACCAGAAGTATCTAATAATGTAGGGGCATAACCTCTGCTACGTAATAGCTCAAATAACGAGCGGTTGATTGATTCTTGATTTTTAGCCATATTGTATTTATCTTTTATACGTTAGCTTATGACCGCAAAGAAGGGTAATGGGGCTATATACTCATCATGGTCACGTATTTGTGTCTCTAAATCCATATGATAGTCACTTAAATGCTGTAACATACGTGTAACTAACAAACTAGCCATTATTAAATCGTCAGTATCGCCTATCTTAGCGGCATAACTACCCGAATTAGCTACAAATGCTTTTAATTCACTTATGAGGCTACGACTATTTACAGTCATTTTTTTGCTTTCAACCAGTGTTTTGAACTTTGCACAACTTGCTAATTTGCTCTTGTTGGTTGTGTTAAATCCCCTACGTCCTTTACCTGCTTCGCTGATAAAGATTCCTGGAATATTACTTTCTCCGTATTCGTTCAATGATATGATTGCCGCTTCACCTATACCATTACATTCGATACTATAATAGATATTAGAAGGTTCTCCGGTACAATCTGCTATATATTTGTTAATTTGTGCTATCAGCTTAATTTGGCTAGGAATATCTGTTTTGTTATGTTTCCATTCACCTACTTGTGTTGTGGTATTAGCTTCAAATATTTGGATAGCAGCAGGGTCGCCACCTGTGCCAAGACTTGGATCTAATCCCACACAATAGATATTTCCTTTCTTTGGCTTTTCATACCAACGAACTTGCCCCATACGGCTGACAGGTTCCATACCTTCCATCATTAGTAATGTATTTGGATTAATCAATGTCTCATCCGCAATGATAAACTCACAACCAATTTCTCGGTTGAAACGATCCTCACCAAGCTGTGCTTTCATTTCGTCAGCCCACTTTTGGTCTCGTCCTGGTTGCTCACTCCAATGTGCTCTATATGCTCTAAATCCGTTTATACCAAGCTCAGTTGTATTACCAAACTCATCTTCAGTTTTATTAGCACCTTTCCATATATAGGCAAACTGATCCTCGTCACTATTTGGTGTACTTGTGATAATAGCTTTACCACCTGTAGATAATGTTGGAGTAATAGCTGTCCAGAATTCTTTAGCGATACTAGGTCGAACGAATGCAAACTCGTCTAGGTATAGTAGTGTAATAGACATACCACGACCTGTATTTTCAGTAGTTGTTGCACTAACAATACGAGATCCATTCTCAAAGTCCAATGAGCCCTTGTTGTATGTAGTAACACCTGCTTTGATGTGATCAGGACAGTTTTCATATGCATAACGTATACGTTGCATAATCTCTTGTGCACCGGTGTATTTGTGTGCCGCAACTAAGATTGTACTGTCTGGTACAAACATAGCATACCATAATAGATATCCTGCGGCTGAAGTTGACTTACCTGATTGTCGTGGCATCAAGCTGATTCTATAACGATATCTATGATATGTATCAATCAATCGT
>CAYVSH010000184.1:0-5052 GCA_964453625.1 uncultured Chitinophaga sp. | reverse complement strand
GACGTTCAAATAAAGAACCCCCGCTGTAGGTTATTTTTATCCACCTTAAAACTGTGGATTATAAAAGAAAAAAGAAGCAAAAAAGAAAACTAATAGTAATAATAATATTTATCGATTAATTTAATAATGTGAAGCTAAAGGACAATCAATGAATTCCCTGCCTTCGCAAATACTCGAACGTTGGTTGCAACATGGGGGAAGATTCCTAATTCAAATATTTACACAATGACTTCCATCTTAACAAAGCTATTCTCTGTGCTATTATTTTTACCGCTGATTTCGTCTTTTAATGTAAACAAAAATCCTCCATCCAAAAAAACGGTTTTGGTTGTTCTTGCTCATCCTGATGATGAAATGTCGATTGCTGAAGTGCTTGTTCAGATTAGCAGAAAGGGATACAAAGTTGTTCTTATTAGTGCTACTGATGGGAAATATTACACACAAGATCTGAAATTATCTGAAGGTGACTCTTTGGCCGGCATCCGAAGAGAAGAATCCAGATGCAGTAGCGAAAAACTGGGTATTGATCATCCGATTTTTTTCGGGATAGATAGGCTTGACACTAAAAACGGTGTACGCAATTATTTTATTTGCCATAAACAATTGAGGGATTCATTAACTCAAAGAATCCCTGCCATAGGCCCTGACTTTATCATAACCTTCGGACCAGACGGTGATACTCATCATGCTGAGCATGTCGTTGTTGGTGGTGCTGTAACTGAAGTTTTATTACAGCATGACTGGGTACAAAAATATCCGCTTTACTACATTGCATGGGCAAAGGATAATTCTCCGCCAGAAGCTGGACTAGGGATCATTGATCCTAAATACATCAATGTCGAAATAAGATATTCGCAGGAAGAAGAATTAGTAGGATTAGAGGCTAATAAGTGCTTTAAGAGTCAATTCACCGAAAAAGACTTTGAAGAAGACCGCAAAAGTAAGTTAAGCGACACAACAAATAGAGCGTATTTCCGGAGATTTTCAGTAACCTTAGGCAAAGCAAATGCTTTTGACTAATTGCAAAATTTAAGAAAATGCGCCTAACAAAAGTATTTGCAAAAGCAGGGCTGATTAAAGAATTCCCTGCCTTCGCAAATATTCGAACGTTCAACAAATTACTGTCTTTTATAAAAAATGATCATTATAAAACGAACCGACTCCTCAGATAAAGATTTTCAAACACT
Source organism: uncultured Chitinophaga sp. (assembly GCA_964453625.1). Lineage (GTDB taxonomy): Bacteria > Bacteroidota > Bacteroidia > Chitinophagales > Chitinophagaceae > JJ008. Next base: position 3,865 of record CAYVSH010000184.1, on the reverse strand, counting down.
GGTACAAGCATTGGATGCTGATTTAAAAGTAAGGGATGGTACGGAACATGACTTCTATCATCAGTTCAATAAGATCGACATGATAAAACATGCTATTGTTGCTTATGATGGTGATGAACCGGTTGGCTGCGGTGCTGTAAAACAATTTTCAGCAGACAGCATGGAAGTAAAACGGATGTATGTGCCACCACAACACAGAGGAAAAGGTATTGCATCACTGGTTTTAAAAGAACTGGAAAACTGGTGCAGGGAATTAAATTACAAAAGATGCATTTTAGAAACAGGCAAAAAACAACCTGAAGCCATTGAGCTGTACAAAAAGAATAACTATACTATCATTCCCAACTTCGGGCAATATGAAAATGTGAAGAACAGTGTCTGTTTCGAAAAGATTTTCACCAATATTAATAAGTAGAAAATAAAACCCCGCTAGTGCGGGGTTTCTATATCAGCTGAACATCTTTATTGTTTTACCATATGAAATATCTGCCCGTTGCTATTCTGCATTTCTACCACCAACGTATCACCATTAAAATGGTAGTTGTACATAAATTTATAATCATTCCCTTCCGCCTGGAAACTAAATGTAGAATCGGTCACCTCCGTATTTCCGGGGTTAGTAAACCCTCCTTTTCCAAATGACAATTTATTCCCTTTAAACTCATACACTGTTCCAAGATTCGCAGATTCCATGGAGCCTTCTGCTCTTTTAATTTCCCAGGCACCTTCTAATTTTGATGCCGGACCATTGTCTGATGTGGTAGTTTCTGTTGTTGTTTTTCCTTCTTCCGTATCCCCTTCTTTTTTATCACTGCCACCGCATGCTGTAAGTAATGATCCCGAAAGCAAAATGGCAAAAATTGTTTTTACTGATTTCATGTTTTTTGATTTGGTTAATACTGTAAGATAAAAATTATTCTAAAATTTCCCCTCATCCACATCTTTGATAAATTGTTTCACCCCTGTCATAAACACCTGCTGATCGTCCCACATAGCCAGGTGGCTTCCGTTAGGACAGTACAGATAACGGCCTTTCTGCACCATCTTGCTTTGCTCTTCCATAGCAGCGGGGTCCATAGTATCATGCTTGGCACCTATCATCAATGCTGGAACCCTGATCTCCTTCAGCCTGTTCTTGATGTCCCAGTTCTTTAATCTGCCACCAACTCCAAACTCTGACGGGCCTTGCATCATTGTATAAACTTCAACATTGGCATGTTTCATCGTACGGTTAAAGCCATCAGGCCATTCTTTCAGCCTGCATAAATGTTTATTGTAAAAATTGGGTATAAGCAGTTCCATATATCTTGGATTGGAAAAATCACCTTTCGCTTCAATAGCCCTTATTTCAGCTAATACTTCCGGATCCATTTGCTTAGCAAGTACTTCTTCGGCATATTTTCCATATTCCGGTGCACTGGCCACCATATTGGCAACTATTATCGCTTTCAGGTTGGCCTGGTATTTTAATGCATATTCCATGGCGAGGATACCACCCCATGAATTTCCAAGCACATAAAAATTAGTGGAATCGGCACCAATGGCTTTTCTTACCTGTTCCACTTCTTCTACAAACCTTTCGGTCGTCCATAAACTGCTGTCTTTGGGTTGGTCGCTGTAATAAGAACCAAGCTGGTCATATTCATAAAACTCAAATCCTTCCTTTGGAAAAAAGCTTTCAAAACACTCCATGTATTCATGTGTCATAGCCGGGCCCCCATGTAGCAATAATATCTTGATTCGGGGATTGTTTCCAAAACGCTTTGTCCATACTTTAAAATCACCAACCGGTGTGGTAATGGGAATCATTCTTACACCTGCTGATTGCACGCCGCTATCGCCGTAATTAAAATATTCCGCCACCGGCATCTTTCCGCCGGAAGCATTATTTTCTTTTTGAGAACAGGATATAATTAATACTGACACAATAAAAGACAATAAGATGATTCTCATAACTGTTGATTTTAGTAAAAGGTAAAGAATTTAACTAATTTCAATCTAAATAAATTTGATTGTATGAATATGAAACTACTGCTTGCTTTATTTTTTTTCGGAACTGTAATTTCACTGAATGCACAAACAAGAGCAGACTCCATAAAGCAACTGCAGCAAACTGTAAAGCTCTACGATCTTGAATTTACAGATACTGAAGCAGATTCAATGCTTGGCAATATCAATAGCAATCTGCTTTTGTATAAAGCCCTGCATAAAACATTACCTGAAAATGACATAAGCTTTCCTTTTGCATTCAATCCTGCACCCGCAGGCATGTGGATACCTATAGCTAAAAAAAGAATATACTGGAACATCCCCTCCGGTGTAGAAGTACCAGTTAATAAAAATGAACTGGCATTTTATTCCATTCCGCAATTAGCATCACTTATCGTCAACATGAAAATGAGTTCGGAGGAACTGACGAAATTCTTTTTACAACGATTAAAAAAATGGGGCGACACATTGCAATGCGTAATCACCTTAACAGAAGAACTTGCCTTAAAACAGGCAAAAAAAGCAGATGAAGAACTCAGAGCCGGAATCTATCGTGGGCCACTGCATGGCATACCGTATGGGTTAAAAGATTTGTTTGCCGTAAAAGGATACAGAACTACCTGGGGTACCACTCCGTATAAAGAACAGGTACTGGATGTTGATTCCTATGTTTATACAGAATTAAAAAATCATGGCGCAGTACTTTGTGCCAAACTATCCCTGGGTGCTCTGGCATATAACAATAAGTGGTTTGGCGGAGAAACAAAAAACCCCTGGAATTTATTACAGGGTTCAAGCGGCTCTTCTGCAGGTTCAGCATCAGCCGTTGTTGCAGGCTTACTACCGTTTACTATTGGTACAGAAACATTAGGTTCTATTGTGTCACCATCTACAAGATGTGGTGCTACAGGTTTGCGGCCAACATTCGGCACAGTGAGCCGCTATGGTGCTATGGTGCTTTGCTGGAGCCTTGATAAGATCGGGCCTATATGCAGAAGTGCTGAAGATGCTGCTATCGTTTATGAAGCTATAAATGGAACAGATGGCAATGATCCATCTGCAATCAAACATACCTTTAATTATACCGGTAAAACAGATTGGAAAAAAATACGCATTGCCTATGCTGAGAATTTTTTTAAACGGTTACCAAAAGACGCAGATGAGTGGAAAGTACTGGATGTGTATCGTTCACTTGGTGCAACATTGAAGCCAGTAATATTTCCGGATTCAAGCTTATATCCTATCAATTATATCAGCATTATACTTGGAGCAGAAAGTGCTGCAGCTTTTGATGAACTGACCAGAACAAACAGGGACGATCTTATAGAAAGACAGGATAAAGATTTCTGGCCAAATTCTTTCCGGGTTGCAAGAACAATTCCTGCCGTTGAATTCATCAACGCAAACAGATACCGTTCACAGCTATGTAAAGGATTTTATGATTTCATGAGAGATCATGATGTTGTCATCGTACCAAGCTTTGCAGGAAGACAATTAGCAATGACCAACCTAACCGGAAACCCGGTGGTGTGTATGCCAATGGGCTTTAATAAAAGCGGCTCACCTGTAAGCATAACATTGATCGGCAAATTATACGATGAAGCAACTATCTTAGCAGCCGCAAAAGCATACCAGGACAAAACAGACTATAATAAAAAACGTCCGCCACTATTCAGCAATTAAAAATATGATATGAAGCACTACCTGATCGTCATCGTTGCTATGGTTTTATTTTCCTGCAGCAAAAAAGAAAAGGCCGACCTGTTTGTTTATAATGCCACTATCTATACTGTTGACTCTTCGTTTTCAACAGCCGAAGCTATGGTGGTGAAAGATGGAAAGATCTTAGCAACCGGTAAAACAGCTGAATTGGAAA
>CAYVSH010000183.1:0-5067 GCA_964453625.1 uncultured Chitinophaga sp. | reverse complement strand
TTAGTAGTATTAAAAGATGCACTATTAACCACACCCGCTGCCATACCGGCCGGTCATTCCATTTTACCTGTTGGTTAAATGGATCAAACACCAATGCTATTCCAAAATTAGCTACGGCCATAGAAATATCATGATTGAAAAACAGGAAATACAGGCTTAGCAGGATGAATGTACCATATGCTAGTTTATAAAAACCGGGGTTCAATTCTTTTGCCTTTGTTTTCATTTTTCTTGTTATTTATTATATATGTATCAACAGCGGCTTAATTATTACAGAAAAAAAATATTTTTTTTGTAATTCCCACACGCCGGTTGCTACTAATAATTTGTACAACGTCCGGACATATTCATAATTGTTTAAATTTTTATCTATAATGAAACGTATTAATTCAACAGGATTGTCTGCTCCTTTTGTAAAGCACATAATATTCGCATTTCTTATTACCTGTTTGTGTAATATTGGCATACGGGCACAAAGTACCCGGCCGGGAATATTTTATGCTATTACCGGAAATAATTTAAAAGACACTTCCTATCTTTTTGGTACATACCACCTGGTAAAGCAGGAGTTTGTAAATGATAAGAAAGCCGTAAAGGAAGCTTATACAAAAGCAAAAGGAGTGGTGGTGGAAATAGTAATGGATTCTGCCTCGATGGGTAAAATCCAAACCGCAGGTACGCTTACAGACAATACACTATCGGGATTGTTGGAAAAATCATTGCTCGATAGTCTTGATGCAGAGCTGCAGGCAAGCCTTGGTATGGGAGTAGATAGGGTAAACCATCTTTCACCCATGAGCATTACCCTTACTTTATCCATGGTATATACCATGATCAGCAACCAGGCATTGTTTGAGCAATACAAGGGTGAGACATTAGATGTTTACTTTGCAAAAAACGGAACTGTGATGGGTAAAAAAGTAACTGCTCTTGAAACTGTAGATCAGCAAATGGACCTGCTATATAATTCGCAGTCCCTTAAAGACCAGGTAAAAGGATTAAGATCTTTTCTCAGCAATAAAAATGAAATGAACAGGCTGGGAGATGAGTTAGTAAAGAACTGGTTTGCTAATGACATGGAAAAAATAGTCGAAGTATATAACAATACATTAAAGCTTTCAGGCGAAGAAGACCGCATGGTCAAAGAAAGAAACCTGAACTGGATGAAAGTGTTACCAGCATTAATAAAGAAACAATCGCAATTCATTGCTGTGGGTGCACTTCATCTTGGTGGCGAATATGGGCTGGTAAATTTATTACAACAATCAGGCTATACAGTAAAACCGGTAAAATTATAAAATTGAGCGAAGCTGAATTTTTAGAACAGGTACGAACCAACCAGGGTATCATATATAAACTGGTTGGTTTGTATGCTGCAGATGCTGAAGAAAAAAAAGATCTGTACCAGGAAGTACTTTTACAGGCATGGAAGTCATGGTCTTCTTTTCGGGGCGATGCAAAATTCAGCACCTGGCTCTACAGGCTTTGTTTAAATACCATTCTTACACAAAAAAGAAAAAATAGCCTTCTTGAATATAAAGAATCGCTGGAGCCTTTAACTCCTGCAGAGCAACATACAAGCATTCAAAAAGAAAATGTGCAGAGTCTGCAAAAAGCGATACGCCAACTGGCTGAAACCGACAGGGCGATTATTTCTATGCACCTGGATGGATATGAAAACAGTGAGATCGCTGAAGTGCTGGGTATTACAACTAATAATGTGGCAGTAAAACTGCACCGGTGCAAGCAACAATTGGCTAATCTTTTAACAGCATAAAGATGAGTATAGAGCAAAACTGGAAAAAATTAAATGAGCAGAGTGATGATGACCTTTCATCATTGTTGCAACCAGGGCAGATTAAAAAACTGCATTCTGTTAATCCATTGTCTAAAATAAAACAACTGTTATTATTCTCATTGGTTTATACTGTGCTGATCTCAGGATTATATATCTGGATCATGTTCGCCTTTCCGTATTGGCCCATCATTATTTGTTTATTGGTAGTACTTGCATTTAACGTATGGGTAAGTTATACTGCCTGGCAGCAATACAAGAGTTTACAGCCACAGGTAAAAACAGAACAACCTTTATTACAGGAAATGGAACGGCATTATAGCAGCATTCATCAATGGATGGATGTGCAAATGAAGACTGCAAAATTTGTTTATCCGGTTGCAGCTACAGGTGGTTTTATGCTGGGTGGTATGCTTGGTTCAGAAAAACCGATCGGAGTTTTTATGGGCAAACCAATTATTTTGATTGCACTGGTTATAGTGCTCATCATTATTATTCCGGTTTGTATCTGGTTTGCAAAATGGATGTTCAATAAAAGCTTTGGAAAGCATTTGAAAGTTTTGAAGAAAAATATTGATGAGCTGAAAGCCGGCTGATACCTGATAAGCTGATTTTATCATAACTTAAAGATTCATACAAATCATTTGTTATGGAATTTATTAAAGCATGTACTGTTAAAGAACTTCCTGAAGGAGCTCAGAAAATAGTGGAATGCGGTGCACAAAAAGTGGCTCTCTTTCATTTCAATAATGAGATCACTGCTATCGGCAACGCCTGCCTGCATAAAGCCGGTCCATTGGGTCTTGGAGCCGTAGAAAAAAAATATGACGGATACTATGTTACCTGCCCCTGGCATGGCTGGGAGTATAATATAAAAACCGGCTCAGCCCCGCCGGGCTATGAAGATAAACAGGCAGTGTATGAAGTAAAGATTGAAGGGGATGTAATTCTGATAAGTGCACAACCTATCAGCAAAGCACACCGGGCACAGCATGATCTGTCGGCAATAGAAGATTTAATGAAACTGAAATATGAAACCACTCCGCAGTCAAAAAATATTCTCGGCATCAGCACTACCAATATGAACGATGGGCTGCCGAGGTACAGCACTTCAGAAGCGGCACTCGAAACTTCACTTAACTATGCCCGTGAAAAATATGGAGCTGAAACAAAAATGATAAAACTCCGGGAGCTGGGCTTCCGTGCCTGTGAAGGGTATTACAGCCAGCACATGAATGCCTGCACCTGGCCCTGCAGCATCACAGAAATGGAACCCAAAGACGGGATGACTCCGGTTTATCGTGACATGATCCTCTGGGCCGATATTGTTTTGGTGGCCACTCCTATCCGCTGGGGTAATCCCTCATCCTTATATTTTAAAATGGCCGAAAGGCTGAACTGTGTGCAGAACCAGATCACTTTAAAGGATAGGGTACTGGTGAAGAACAAAGTGGCATCTTTCATCATCACCGGCGGGCAGGATAATATTCAGCAGGTGGCCGGGCAGATGATGGTATTCTTTACAGACCTTGGTTTTACATTTCCCCCATTTAGTTTCCTCGGCTGGAGCCGTGGCTGGACATCCGAAGACATGGACAAGAATGTATTGCAGTTCAAAAAAAGTGAGTATGTGCAACGTACGGCACGGGAGCTGGTGGATAATTGTATAGATACATTAAAGCGAATCAAGCATGATCCTGATAGCCATATCAAAGCCCCGAAACCACATAAGGATGACTCATTCTCTGCCGGCATCCACAACCCGGATATGAATGTATAGGCTTGGATAAAAATCAACAATTATAATTACGGAAAATCTGCAGTTTGCAGGTTAAGGCCGATCGTTTTCATATATGTTTTAAGTATGGTTTAAGTATGGTTCAAGTATCAGGTAAGTATGATGTAAATATTAGAAGAGTATGATAGGTGTATGCTGTGAGTATCAGGGGTGCCACCCTCAGGCATACCGGAAGTATGACAACTGTATCAGGTAAGTATCAGTATTATCATTCTGTATAAGGTTTCTAATAAAATATTCATAATTCTCAATACTCAATTTCTTCCCAATAGAGCCTTTTTGTGACTTTTTGGCTCAATCGGGAAATCACCCTTTCATACTATCTAAAATAGCTGCAATAAATTATTAAACATGTACTATAAAAATGTTTAAACGTATCACCGCTATATAAACATCTGATTCAACACAAATTGGTATGATTTTTAGTCATTTATAAGTACAAAAAAAATAATGTATGAAAACGCCAAGACTCTTTTTAGTAGCATTGCCCATTGTATTTCTGACTTCGTGCAGCAAGGATAAGAAAGATGGTTCTTTACAATACCAGCTTACCACGAAAAACTACCAGTCAACAGTAAACAGGGTTCAAGCCGGATCCATTCAGTGGACCTCAGGCTCTGCTTATGCCCTTAAAATTGAATTTGAAGCAGAACAGGACGACCGCCTCGAAGTGCAATACGAAGCAAGGATCAATCAACGCATAGATCTGTTTTCACCACTTACTACGCTGGGTACACTTTCATTAGAACCCGGCCGTTATGATGAAATTGAAGTTGAACTGGATCTGGCTTCTACCCCCACTGATACTTCCTTTGTACTACGGGGCACTTTCACCAATAGTCTATCGCTTGCTACTCCGGTGCTTTTTTTTATAAGCGATATGGCTGAATTGGAATCCGAAGCTAATAATGTTGTCATCAACGGTGTTAATGACTATACCGTTCTTACTACACTCGACCTCTCACTTATTTCAAGAGGCGTTTCTGAAACCATGCTGAATAATGCCACCCGTACCAATGGGGTGATTATTATCTCTAAGAATAGCAATGCGAATATCTATAACATCATTCTGCAAAATCTGGATGAAATGGATAGTGTAGAAATTGATGACTGATAATATTTTTATTTCTGCTAACGAAAAGGCAGAATGAGTAAAAGCAAGTTAGCAAACAGACTGACTTGCTTTTTTATATCATGACAGGTCCCATTGTTTTCAAACCGCAAATCGGCTTTTAGCAGCATTTTATATCAGCAGTTGCTTTCAACCGGAACCGGCAGGTAATGTACCTAAAGGATATAAACGGGCAACTCCCTCTCTACTCCGGGTTTACACCTTACCTACCTTATCAATCTGGGACATTTAACCACATTATATAAACCTGGCAGAATGATATCGATATTATAGTTCAACCATCAACAAGGCTCAAAAAACCTGTCGGGTGATAAGAGTTATCTGAGAAGAAGGAACTATGGA
>CAYVSH010000182.1:0-5183 GCA_964453625.1 uncultured Chitinophaga sp. | reverse complement strand
GGCTGAGGAATGGTACTCTCCAACATAGGTAATTGACCTGCTCCATAAACGGCAATAGAAGAGGTGAAAACAAAACATTTTATTTTATGCTTCACACTTTCATTGATAAGGTTAACGCTTCCTATCAGGTTATTCGTATAATTGAAGCGGCGGATAAAATGACTCAATCCTTCAGCTGCATACGCAGCCAGGTGATAGACATAGTCAAACTGATGCTCCTCGAATAATTTTGTAAGCAATTCATGATCGGTGATAGATCCCTTTACAAATATGGCTTTGGGGTTCACATAATCTTCAAAACCTCCGCTCAGATCATCCAGCGCCACTACTTCATGACCCATCGCTAATAATTCGTTTACGGTATGTGCACCGATAAAACCAGCTCCGCCGGTTACAAGTGATTTTGGCATATTGAAATATTAATTATTAAAATAAAAATGTCGAAGTAAGAACGTAACAACTTAAAAAAATCTCTTCTTAATGTTAGAATTTCATTATTTGAACTCTACCCGGCTTGTTTCTTCCCAAACCTTTTTTCTGTTCAATTTCAAAAGGGAGTAAAGAACAGGGACCTTATATTTTTCTATAAAGCTCTTAATCTTATAAGCAAAGCTTTTTTTATTTACATAACCGATAGTTGATTCAAAAAATCCGGGCCTTGCAGCAAATGGATAAACACAAAAAATATCACCAACTGCCTTTTGATCACGGAAGTAATGCCAGGTATCGGGTGCAACACGGATCTTGTCATTTTTCTCAAGTATTTTTATGGCAGTATCCCGGTGCATTACATATGCTCCCGTACTTCCTATCCGGGCACTGGCTAATTTAAAAATACTCTTCCCGTCAAGTTCTATTGTCGGAGTAGCAGACAGCTCTATGATCGAATTATAAGAAACGCCATATAACATCACAAGATGTTCTTTAAACAGATCACCGTTCGCTTCTATTTTATTTAATATGCTTTTCAGGCCATCATCTACAACAACATCATCTTCCAGAACAAAATGCCACTCCTCTTCCGAATCCCTCATTCTTTTATATACACCCATATGGCTTAACGAACACCCAAGCATATTTGGTGTAAGCCAGTTTGGATATTTTCTTACCTCATCCATATCTACCAACTCATCAAGTTGTTCTGAGGTTAGCGATGAACCCCGTACGGCTTCGAACATTTTATATTCAAGTCCCAGCTTTTGAAGTTGTCCCTCAATAGATCTTCTGCGGTCAACAGCTTCTTTAAGGTTAATTACATGTATCTCCATGATATAAAAACCTGTTTAAACTCTTTTGCTATTGAGATGCTTGTTATATAGGCGGTAGCAGAACTCAATAAATTTTTTGTTATTGGGAAAATCAGTATATGTTTTTGGAGGGAGCTTCAAATAATGCTCTAACTCCTCAGTAGAAATACCAAACTTCTTGGCTATATACTTTTTATCTTCTTTGATCTTCTCATCATTAAAAGGCCGCTCCTCTAATTTTTTTAACGCTTCCTCCCGGCTTACCTGGTTAAGGCATATCTGTGAAGACAAGATAGCTTTCCGGTAATCCATTCCAAATTTTTCATACATCACATACCCTTGCCAGAATGCAGTGATCTTTGATTCATGATGCTTTCCACCATAATCTTTCCAGTTCAGGTTATCCATCAGGTATTTTTTGGCCACATCCTTATTGAAGTCAATATAATTAAGGATATAAAGTGTTTTGATCTTGTGAAAGAACCGGTACCATGATTCTTTCATAAGGCCGATAACAGGCACTTTTTTGATCCGTATATCAGCATATTTTTTTACGATGTGGTTATACATTTTCATGTCCTTATAACTGTGATAACCCCAGTGCAAAGGGAGGATACCCTCAGAAGATAAGTTTCCGCCGGAGATAATATACTTGATCTTATGCTTCGCAGCCACTTCATAGATACAGGCTAATATGGCTACATCTGTTGGCATTTCCAGATCTACCGATGAAGCCTTCAGGTAAGCCAGTTGTATGTTCTTGAACTCTTCCCAGTCCAGTACATAACTCATATAATCAAACTCCAGCTCCTTTGCCAATGTGATGATATTATTCACAGCGATCTCGGTATCCCACCCATTATCCATATGCACCAGCAAAGCCCTTAAGCCATGCTTTTTACATAGGTAAGCGGTATAGCAGCTATCCACTCCGCCGCTGATACCAACTATACAATCATATTGCTTTCCTTTTCCATGCTGCTTTATCACATCCACATAATGGCTCCATTCGGCTTCTGATTCTCCTTTTACATATTTGCGGCTTTTCAGTCTTTCGATAAAACTGGTGCAATGGTTACATACACCGTTCTCATCAAAGATGATATCAGGATCAGATGTATCCATGATACAACGGGTACACATTTGATAGGGTCGCTTAGTTTTTAAATTTGCTGGTGAACTCATTCCTGTTGGTCTTTGGGTAATTAATTAAAACACCTTTCATTTTTCCATAATAAACAAAAATACTGCCGGCAGAAAAACTATTGACAGAACTGTTATTCCATAGTTGTTCCATATCTGCTACGCTGCCGGCACCTCCCAATGCAATGATTGGGATATTGATCGTTTTTGATAATGCCTGGTAAAGCTTTTCGTCGTATCCTTTCATCATGCCATCCTGGTCCACACTTTGAATGATGATCTCTCCGGCACCGGAATCCTCGATCTGTTTTACATAATCAATATGATCTGTTCCCAGGCTTTTTTTATCGCTGTGGGAGTACACCTGGTATTTACCCAGGAAATTCTTTTTAATATCAATACAAACAGTGATCGTAGAGGAGCCAAAATGATTGGCAGCCTCTTTCACAAAATTTACATTTCGCAAAGCGGCGGTATTGATAATTACTTTTTCCGCACCTCCCTTTAATCGTTCATAGATCTTAGGCAGTGTATCAATTCCACCACCTACTGAAAAAGGCATATTGGCTTCTTCCCCTACTTCTTTCACAATTTGCAGGTCTATAGTGCTTTTATTTTTTGATGCATTGATGTCAAGGATAACGATTTCATCCGTTACACAATCATTGAAAATTCGTACCGCATTGATGGGATCGCCGATATAAGTGTAGTCTTTGAACTTAACTGATTTTACCAGCCCCTGGTTACTATATAGAAGTACGGGAATGATCCGTGGACAGAACATACTTAACGCTTTAAAAAATTGCTGATCATTATTTCACCGGCCTTATGGCTTTTTTCCGGGTGAAATTGTACCCCGGTGATATTATCTTTTTGCACAGCAGATACGAAGGAATATTCATAGTCAGTTTTGCATAACGTATCAGGTGCTGCATTGGCAGCATAATGATAGGAATGCACAAAGTAAAACTTGTCTTCAGGTTCTAGTCCCTTTAGTAAGAAGGAGTCTTGCTGTTCATGTGTTAGTGTATTCCAGCCTACATGTGGCACTTTATACACTTCCTTATTTTGAATATGGAACTTTATTACCCGGCCACTGATCCAGTCCAGCCCCTGGGCATCCCCTTCCTCACTGCTCGTGGCAAATAATTGCATACCTAGGCAAATTCCAAATACTGGCGTCTTCTTTACAAGAACTTTTTCATTTAATTCATCCCACAGGTTGGCATGTTTCAGGTTTTCAATTGCCTTTCCAAAATGACCTACTCCCGGAAGAATGATCTTTTCTGCTGTTTGTATAGCAGAATAGGATCCGGAAATGGTGCAACTATATCCCAGCCTTTCAATTACTTTCTGAATGGAATAAAGATTGCCCATTCCATAATCTACTATGACTACACCATTTTTCATATTACTTTATTCTATTGGGCACATGCATTTGTACAAATGATAATCCATACAACTAAAAAAATACAGGGTTGGCTTAATTTGGAATAAATTCTTTGAATAATCCGAATAATCTTTTTGCATTGTATTTAGCGTCGTAAATAGGATCAATTCCATCTATTTCAAAAAAAGAAGGGTCTTTCTTAAATTTATCCAGAAGAAATATAAAATGATCTCTTATAGCTTCTACCTCACCTTCAGCAAAACATTTTCCCAACTTCCCGTCAATTATTTGTCTGCATGCACTGCCTTCTCCGCTGGTAGCAACAATGTATCGCCTGGCAATCATATAGTCTAAGAGCTTTGACAAAAAAAACATCCTTAATTTTCTTTCTTTTATTGGAAAATCAATCAGTAACAAAACATCAGCGGTTTGCTGTAACTGTATTGCTTCTTTATATGTGCCTTTACTTCCAATAAAACGAATACTCTCATCCTTATATTTATCAAATATCGCAGCATTGTTTCTATCTGCAAATCCGGAAAAAATGAACTCAATATTGCTTTTGACATTTTCAGGCAATTGTAAAATTGCTTTTAGAAAAGGTTCGGGCGACCGGACACCAGCCATACCTCCTGTATATACCACCCGTAATTTTTCATTTGTGTTTTTTATTGATTTTTCAGGAATATCAACACTATCATACACATTCGGGAAAAAGGTTAATTTATGTTTATGTTGTGGATATTTTAAAGCATAAAAATCAATCGTTTGATCGGAAGTAAGACATATTTTATCAGCTTTCTCAAAACACTGGACTTCAAACTCGCTATTGATCTTAATGGCCTTACTACTTAATTTGATTGTTGGGTCATCTACCCATGGATCGCTTAAATGCATTACCCATGGCACCTTATAAAATTCTTTTAATTTCATTGCCATAACGGCTGAACTGGTTGGAAAAGATCTTGAATAAATAATTGAAGGTTTTTCCTTTAATTGTTTAACTACCTTTTTCCATTGATGAAAGAAGTGATGTTTTGAATCAGGTCTGTCAATCAAATGCGGTGCAATTCTTCGGCATATAAAGTTCCAGTATTTATTTTCCCGGATAAAAAGCTCTATCTTTTGTCGGTAGCCTGAATCAGCATCTTTTAAAGAATTATCAACAGGCATAAAAAGAGTTGGTACGGCTGATGTAACAACATCAATAGGCACTCCATTTACCTTACACTCTTCACTAAGATATTTGAAGTATTTAGCTACTTGTAATCCTTCAGAATCATATTTGGGCGGAAAGGCTATACTTACAAAAAGTAAACTCATATAATTAACAAGATGATCTAAAACTATCTGGAAGATCTTTTGGAAGGTTAGTAATTAACTCTTCATTAAACGCTTTATAA
>CAYVSH010000181.1:4021-5265 GCA_964453625.1 uncultured Chitinophaga sp. | reverse complement strand
AAATAAAGAAGTAAATATTATCAGCCGCTACGAAAGCCTGGCCAGTAGTAATACTGTTGGTGACTTTCAGTTTATGGTAATGGAAAAATACCTTAGCCAGGATAATGAGTTGCCTTTCATGGAAAGGGTGCTAATGAAATTCTACTTCTGGTTGAAGGACCACAGCCTTTCAGAAGAAAAAGGCTTTGGACTTGACCTTGCCAACGTAACAATCGAAAAATTCCCGTTGATAGTGGCACCTGTTACCAACCTTAAGCTAAAAAGAGTGGAAGAGTAAGAAAGTTCATTGTTTGTGTTTTGTTACTTAATTTCAGAACTACAAACCAAAACTAAACTTGCCCAATTTACTTTGGTATATCATCATCGGTATAGCTGCCCTCAGCATTCTTGCTTATTTCCTGCAAGAACGGTTGATCTTTAAACCAGAAAAACTCAAACAGGATTTTCAGTTCAAGTACGATGTCCCATTCCGGGAATATTTTTTTGATATTGCTCCGGGAGTACGGATCAACGGCCTGCATTTTTTCCGTGACAATCCTAAAGGCCTTATTCTATACTTTCATGGCAACACAAGAAGCATTAAAGGGTGGGCCAGATATTCAAAGGATTTCTACCGGTATGATTATGATGTTGTTCTTTTAGATTATCGTGGCTTTGGAAAAAGCACTGGTAAACGAAGTGAAAAAGAGATGCTTGGTGATATGCAGTTTATATACAACAAACTGAAAGAAGAATATGCCGAAGGTCACCTGATCATATATGGACGAAGTATGGGCAGCGGTTTTGCTACAAAACTTGCTTGTGACAATAGTCCAAGATATCTGATCCTGGATGCCCCTTATTTTAATTTCCTTCGTGTAATAGAGCGGTTCTTACCCATTCTTCCTGTAAGAATCGTTTTACGGTTTCACTTAAGAACAGATCTTTGGTTGCCAAAAGTTAAATGCCATACATATATTATTCATGGCACTAAAGACTGGTTAATACCAATTCGACATAGTGAAGCTCTTCAAAAGATCAATCCTCGTAAAATTACTCTCATTCGCATACATGGAGGTGGACACAATAATCTTCCAACATTCGACGAGTATCACAATTTTATCAGGGATATTCTTAAGTACTGATTTTATTGTACATACTTTGTTAATGAATATTTAATTACACCCCTTTCTTATAACATGGACTGCTATTTGAAAGTCTTATTATAAAAGGAGGTGTTTATGAAACTAAAACTTTACATATTA
>CAYVSH010000181.1:0-3921 GCA_964453625.1 uncultured Chitinophaga sp. | reverse complement strand
TGTACGATGCCATTTATAAAGTGCCGGCTGTGCTGAAAATCGTAAAACCAATTAATTACACAGACTATTTGGTTACTTACAGGCAAAAGGCCGGAGATATACGATATGAAAGGGGGCTGGCATTTATGCAACGCTACACCAAACAAAGCTATAAAGATGCATACCGGGAATTTCAACAGGCACTTCATTTTAATCCTGGTGACACGGATGCCAAATTAAAACGGGATGAAGCCTATGAATATGCAGTCACAAATGTTGTCGTTCTACCGATGCAACAACAAGGCGGATATGTTTATAGTTCTTATAATATTGGTGGAAATAACTTAGATGACCAACTTCTAAGAAGCTTACAGTATTACAGCGGAAATGAATTTGTAAAATTTTACTCTGCTTGGGATGCGAGAAGCCGGCAAATAAGGGTTGACCAGGAAGTGTTAATGCAGTTAGGTACTATTGATATAGGCCGTCAGCATGATAACAGAAGTAACAGGAAAGTGTCCAAAGAAATTGTTGTAAAAGAAATTGTTTATAGACCGGATTCAATAGTTAAAGAATATGCCAGAGTACATGCAAATATTATTACTACAAGAAGAACAATGAGTTCAAATGTAATGTTGCAAGTTAATATACGGGATGCTGATGGAAGATGGTTATGGAATGACAACTTCACCGCACAACATAACTGGGTAACAGAGTTTGCAACATACAATGGCGATGAAAGGGCTTTAAGTGATTCTGATAAATTACTTGTAAACCGCAGACAGGAATTTGCTCCCACTGAAAGTGAGATCATGCGGTTGTTACTTGAAGAGATCAGAAATAATGCCGAATACAGAATAAAGAATTATTTCAACAGGTTTTAAGCCACCCGTCTATAAAGAGGATATGGTTTCATGTCCTCTTTTCTTTATCGCTAAAAAATGAAGGACTTCCATACCCTTATCTTTGCACCGTTTTATGATAACAAAAACAAGATTAAAGAAGTTTTGGAAGTGGTTTAAGATCTCTGCACTTATATATATTATGATAGGCACAGCATTATATTTCCTGCAGGACAAGTTTATTTTTCATCCAAAAAAATTACCGGCCGATTATCAATATAGGTTTGATGTCCCTTTTCGGCAGATAGACTTGCCTGTAACCGAAGAAAAAAACATTAGTATTGTCCAGTTCACAGTACCTGACAATGTCCGAAAGGGCATCGTATTATATTTTCATGGTAACAGGGAAAACATAAACCGGTATGCTCCTTATGCAAAAAACTTTACAAGAAATAACTATGAGGTCTGGATGATAGATTATCCTGGCTACGGAAAATCAACCGGAAAACGAAAAGAAAGCTTCTTGTATGAAGATGCCCTGACATTTTATAAAATGGCCAATAACAAGATAGCTGCGGATAGTATAATCATTTATGGCAAATCCCTTGGAACCGGGATAGCTTCTCATTTAGCTTCTGTGAGAGATTGCAAAAGATTGATACTTGAAACTCCTTATTATAATATGGACGCATTGGCAAAACATTACTTTTTTATGTACCCGGTTATACCAATGACGAAATATTCATTTCCTACAAATCAGAATTTTGAATACATAAAGGCTCCGGTTACGATCTTTCACGGTACAAAAGACAGGGTGATCCCGTACAAACATGCGAAAAGGCTGGCTGCCATAAAAAAAGGCACAGAACTGGTGACCATTGACAAAGGACGACATAACAACCTGAATGACTTTCCTTTATTTCAACACAAGCTTGATTCCCTATTGCAATATTGATCAGAAATACCCCAAAAGTGGTATTGTTATGTATAAAACATAGCAATAATTTTACGGGATGAAAAATTTGATAATAATCATATCTATTATTTCATACCAGTTTGTAAATGCACAGGCAGATACAACCTATAAAGCTTTACTTCAAAATATTGAAGAAGTTTCGATTACTGATAGCCTTCTTTTAAAAGCTGTGGAAATGCAAACTGAACCATTGGACACTTTTACTATAAAAAGGTGGTTTACACAAGCACTATCTGTAGCTAACAATAACAGGCTAAAAAACCGTGACTATTTTCTTACGGGAAAAATCACATCTAATAACAATTTTGATTTGCTGGTTGTCGTCGAGCAAAAGAAAAAAGCAGATATGACCGGCACACAGGTTGTTTACCTTGTGAGTACAAAAAAAGATGGTGGATACATTTCATCTTTGGAAGTGGCTGTAGCCGGAATTAAAAATAAATCAACTTACAACACTTCATCTCTTCTTTATAAAGACAATAAGATAAAGCAAGACACAAAATTTAATCTGAACGATACGCTATATGCAGATGTGAATGTATATAAGATAAATAAGAACGGACGTTTCCTGCTTGCACCAAAATACTGATTGTTATTCCTCAAGAGTAACTTTTGTTTTTCCTACTTTGAGTTTATAACCTACCCCAACTTTTAATGTATAATTCCGGTTACTGTGACTTACAGGGAAATCAAAACAAACAGGGTAATCATATTCTGCAATTATATCTCTGATAATTTCATAAACCTCCTGTCCGAAAGGCCTCTCCGTATCATTGATATCAGTAAAGCCGCCAACTATCAGGCCAGCCAATTTCGAAAGTTTTCCGCTTCTCTTTAGCTGATACATCATCCGGTCAATATTATACTTTTGCTCACCAACATCTTCTATGAATAATATCTTGCCTTTTGTTTTCAGATCTGATTCTGTACCGACTAGATGTGCCAGCAATGCAAGATTGCCGCCTACCAGTTCACCAATGGCTTCCCCTTTTCTATTAAACTCATGTGCAGCACAGGAATATTTAATTTTCTTGCCGAGCAAAGCATTCTTCAATGACAATACAAATTCATTCGTATAACCGCCATCATTAAAAGCCCCTGACATGGGTGCATGCAATGACGAGATGTAGTAATTAGAGAAAAGATGTGAGTGGAAAACTGTAATATCACTATAACCGATCAGCCATTTGGGTTGCTTCTTGAATTTTTTAAAATTTATCCTATCAATTATTCTGCACAAGCCATAACCCCCTCTTCCGCATAAAATCGCATTCACTTCATCATCGTCAAGCATCGTTTGCAGGTCAGTTAATCTTTCTTCATCTGTACCTGAAAAATATGTTTGAGAATTACTGCCAACAGTTTTTCCAACCTTTACATTGAAACCCCAATCTTTTAGAGCCTTGATAGATGTTTCTACTTTTTCTAATGTCATGTATCCGGACGGACAAACTATTCCTATTGTATCTCCTTTCTTTAAGTATGGCGGTATTCTAATCATACTAAATTTTTATTTCGGATAAAGTTATCAGATTTCAACCATTTTGGGCAATGGCTGCTATTCCGGTATTTTTGCAAACTTAATGCGACGGATATTTGCTGAATAGAATTCATACAGCAGAAGTGTGCGACGCAAGGGACGATGATAGTAGTACAAAAGCTGGTAACAAAAATGAAGCAACCTAAACGATACTTAATTACTTCTGCCCTGCCTTATGCCAATGGATTGAAACATGTGGGACATTTGGCTGGTGCTTATATTCCTGCAGATATATATGTCCGATACCTGAAGGCCCAAAAAAGAGATGTGGTTTTTGTGTGCGGTAGTGATGAACATGGCACGGCTATTCCGATCCAGGCAAAAAAAGAAGGCACAACTCCGCAGGCCATTATTGATAAATATCATGTGGCAATGGAAGAAGATTTTAAAGATCTCTCTGTTGACTTTGACATTTATCATCGCACCAGTGCACCAATTCATCATGAAACTGCACAAGAGTTTTTTACCAAATTGAATGATGCCGGTGAACTGGAAATAAAAGAAACAGAACAGTATTTTGATGAAGAGGCCAGCACTTTTCTAGCAGATCGTTTTATAAAAGGAACCTGCCCAAATTGCGGAAG
>CAYVSH010000180.1:0-5279 GCA_964453625.1 uncultured Chitinophaga sp. | reverse complement strand
TTCCGGATTAAAATCCAGGTACTGCATCAGTTGTTTCTTTACACCTTCCTGGTTTTTTTTCAGTACATCCTCGCTCAAAAGATTCCTTTCTTCACTTTTTCCACTTGGGTCGCCCACCATACCTGTAGCACCTCCAACCAGTGCATAAGGCTTATGTCCGGCTTTTTGAAGATGAACCAATAGTAAAATAGGCACTAGGCTTCCAATATGCAGGCTGTCTGCCGTTGGGTCAAAACCGATATAGGCAGAGGTCATTTCTTTATTAAGCTGCTCTTCTGTACCCGGCATTATGTCCTGGATAAGACCTCTCCATCGTAATTCTCCTATTAAATTCATGTCTAAATCAGTGATTTGCAACAAAAGTAAGGCAGATTGACTTCGGAGAATGACTTATGCAATATTTTTCTAAGCAATTCGTTTTCAAGCATTACCCTTTTTGTCTTGTAATGTTATGAATTTACGGTTCTAAAGTCTAATTTTACAAGCAGCCCGTACGTATGAAAGCTTGTCTTAATCAAAAGCTTATAGAAAATTATCCGAATGAAACCATCCACAATTATTTTATCCTTTTTAGCAATCCTATTTTCCTTTTCTGCCACAGCCCAATTCAGAAAATATTCAAATGAGTTTTTAAATATTGGTGCAGGTGCCAGGGGTTTGGCGATGGGTAGTTCCCAAGTTGCATCAGTTAGTGACGGAACGGCGGGCTACTGGAATCCTGCAGGACTTGTTGGAGTGAAAGATCACCCGCAATTAAATCTAATGCATGCTGAGTATTTTGCCGGAATAGGAAAATATGATTATGTTGGTCTTGCAATTCCAACTTCAAATAATAAGCGAACCATAGGAATTACAGGTCTTCGCTTTGCTGTTGATGATATTATGAATACATTATTTTTAGTGGAGCCGGACGGTTCTCTAAATTATAATAATATTCAGGCATTTTCCTCGGCTGACTATGCATTCATTTTTTCATTTGCACAGAAACTTAAAGAAAGTGAAAAGAAGAATGTCCATTTTGGATTGAATGCCAAAGTGATTCATCGGAGTGTCGGAAAATTTGCAAAAGCCTGGGGATTTGGGTTGGATGCAGGTGTGCAAATTTTTAGTAACAAATGGAGGTTTGGAGCAGCAGCACGGGATATCACCAGCACATTCAATGCATGGTCGTTCACTTTTACAGAAAGAGAGAAGGAAGTACTGTATCTTACTAAAAATGAAATACCGGTAAAATCAACAGAATTAACAGCTCCACGGCTGATTCTTGGTATTGCCAGGGACTTTAAACTCGGGAAAAAAGCAAGCCTTTTGGCAGAAGCAAATTTGGATGTAACTTTTGATGGACAAAGAAACACACTGATAAGTGCAGACCCTGTAAGTGCTGATCCAAAAATGGGGCTTGAGTTAAACATTAATAATGTTTTCTACCTCCGTGGGGGTATAAATAATTTTCAAAAAGCATTATCGGATGGTGATACTTTGAACCAGAAGAAGGTATGGATCTATCAACCAAGTGCAGGTGCGGGATTCCGTATTCAGAATGTATCTATAGATTATGCTTTTTCAAACCTAGCCAATCAATCCAACCCATTATTCAGCCATGTTTTTTCATTGAAATTAAACTTGGTTAGTGACAAAAAGAAAGATTCAGAATAACCGGACCTGTAAAACATACACCAATGAAAAGAATTTTACTCTTGTTATTAGTGGTTGCTTCCATAAAAGGGCAATCGCAGACCTATAACAATGAATGGATCAACTACAACCAAACCTACTATAAATTCAAAGTAGCAGTTAACGGAATCTATAGAATTAGCCAGCCTATACTGGCATCCGCAGGGCTGGGTAGTATACCTGCTGAGCAATTTCAACTATGGAGAAACGGGAAACAGATTCCACTATATACAACAATTCAAACCGGAGTTTTTGGAGCATCCGATTATATTGAGTTTTGGGGTGAGATGAATGATGGTAAACCTGATTTGCCTTTATATCGAGAAGCTGATTATCAGTTAAACGATAAATGGAGTTTAGAAACAGATACCGCAGCTTTTTTTCTAACAGTAAACCCCACAGGTAATAATCTTCGTTTAATACCAACGGCAAATAACTTGCCTTCTGCATTAACACCAGAGCCATACTTTATTCACACAGCAGGAATATATTATAAAGCCGGCAATGGAGCTAATATACCAAACCTTGGATATGCTGCTGTTGTGGGTGAATATGTTTACTCCTCAGCTTATGATAAGGGTGAAGGTTTTACAACAAATTCATTTGGGGTAAATGCAACTGTGTCGAATAATTTCACAGGGCTATTCCCATTTGCCGGTTCCGGAGCACCAGCTCCTGTGTTGCAAGTGAATGCAGCTGGTAATGTTTTAAATGCAAGGCAATTTGAGGTTCGGGTCAACAACAACCTCGTTTCTACCCAAACCATGGATTATTTCGATTATGTAAAAGCTACTATTCCATTAACTCCAGCAGACATTAGTATTGGGTCAGCAAATGTTCAGGTAAAAAATATATGTACCGTTTCGCCTGATAGAATGGTGGTAGCGAAAATGGAAATAACATATCCGCGGCTATTTAATTTCGGCGGTGCAAATAATTTTTTATTTGAATTGCCTGCAAATGCCACCGGAAATTATCTGGAGATTGCAGGATTTAACCACGGTTCTGTAAACCCTGTTTTGTACGATCTTACAAATGGTAAAAGATATATTGGCGATATTTCCGACCCTTCACTTGTAAAAGTTTTATTACAATCATCAGCTACATCAAGGAAACTATTATTAGTTACTCAGGCTGCATCTTTTCCAATTTCAGTTACTTCATTACAAACGAGAAATTTTGTTAATTATGCCCTTCCAGCTAACCAGGGAAATTTTCTGATTATAACACATCCGCATTTTCTTAATGGGCCATCGGGTTCAAATCCAGTGGAAGATTACAGAGCATACAGAAATTCAGCATTAGGTGGAAACCATAATGCCAAAGTGTATATGATCGATCAGTTAGTTGATCAATTTGGTTTTGGCATAAAACAACACCCACTATCAGTAAGAAACTTTATACATTGGGCTAGAAATACATTTAGTAACCCAGTTAAGAATGTATTTATTATTGGTAAGGGATTGATTTATCTGCATAATCGATTTTATGAAGCAAATCCTAATCTGGACAAAATGTCATTTGTTCCCACATTTGGATATCCTGCATCAGATATATTGTTAGCAGCAGAACCCGGGCTTAACCAAATACCCAAAGTGCCTATCGGTAGAATTTCAGTTATTACACCAGAGGAGGTTACATTATATCTAAACAAAGTAAAACAGTATGAGCAACAGCTAGCTTTATCTTCTCCATTAATTCAGGATAAAGGCTGGATGAAAAATGTTGTGCATGTAATTGGTGCTAACGATGGAGCCTTAGGAGATATACTTACGTCCTCAATGAATAGGTTTGGTGATATAATTAAGGATACTTTGTATGGTGCAAATGTCCAAACATTTAGTAAGTTAACAACGGCACCTGTTGAACAGGTAAATGCTCAACGTTTGTATGGGCTCTTTGAAGAAGGAATTGGTATGTTGACATACTTTGGCCATTCATCAGCATCTACTCTTGAATTTAATCTGGACAACCCTGATGCGTATAATAATCCTTCAAAATACCCTTTGTTGATATTGCTGGGTTGTAATGCCGGGAACTTCTTTAATTTTTCACTGGCCCGTTTAACTTCTAAAGAAACAATATCTGAGAAGTATGTCCTGGCCGACCAACGAGGAAGTATTGCAACAATCGCCAGTACACATCTTGGGATAGTACACTATCTTGATATTTATAATACAAGCCTGTTGACTGCAGCCTCAACTTCCAGTTATGGAAAGTCAATTGGTGATATTATGGTAGATGGGATAACCAGAACTTTTAATCTAACCACTCAGAACGATTACTATGCCCGGTTTCATTGTGAACAATCTACACTGCACGGTGACCCTGCTCTGAAAATGGATATTTTAAAAGATAAACCGGATTATGTAATAGAAGATCAGTTAGTAAAGATCAATCCAACTTTTATTTCTGTGGCAGAAACTTCATTTAATGTTGATGCAAAATTCTTAAATCTTTCAAAAGCTATCAATAAAGATATTGTAATTGAAGTGAAGAGGACCTATCCCGACCTGACAACTGAAGTGATCAGGAGAGATACGATCCGTGGTATTCGCTATAGCGATTCATTACACTATCAAATTCCCATTGTAGCAACAAGGGATAAAGGCTTGAATAAGATTACGATTTGCATAGATGCTGATAATGATGTCGATGAGTTGTATGAATCTAATAATTGTATAACTAAAGATGTTTTCATATTCGAAGATGAATTGAGACCTGTTTATCCATATCATTTATCTATTGTAAATAATCAGGGAATAAAATTCAAAGCATCAACTGCAAATGCTTTTGCGACACTTAAACAATACAAGTTTCAAATTGATACAACTAAGTTGTTTAATTCTCCATTATTCAGGGAACGAACACTCTCTTCAAAAGGGGGTGTATTGGAATTTGATGCAGGTCTGACTTTTACAGATAGCACAGTATATTATTGGAGAGTAGGTCCTGTACCTGTTACCGGTTCTCCAAACTGGAATAATGCATCATTTACATATCTTGCTAACCGTGCTGATGGATTTAGTCAGGAACATTATTTCCAGCATTTAGAATCTAAAGTCAATAAAATTGCATTTCAATCAAACAAGACCTGGGCTTTCGATTCACTCTTTCAGAATATTTTTGCAAGGAATACAATTTTTCCTGAAGGTGGAACACAACAGGCAGAATTTACTGTTGCAGTAAATGGAAGTACTTTTATTGGCGGTGGATGTAATTATAATGCTGTTATTTTAAATGTGTTTGAACCCAACACTATTGGAGCTTGGCGTAATGATTTTTCAGGTCCAGGTGGTTCTGGTCTTTATGAAAGTTTGCCACAACCTTGTGGCCCGAGACGGGAATACAATTTTGAATATTCATATCTTGATACTTCAGGAAGAAGAAAGATGATGAATTTCCTGAACAATGTTGTGCCAAACGGACATATTGTTGTTGCACGGGGAAATATCCCTTCATCTACACCAGTACCAGCGGCATATCCAAATGTATGGCAAAATGATACTTTGTTATATGGTTCTGGTAATTCGTTATATCATACATTCAAAAACCAGGGTTTTGCTATACTGGATAGTTTCAACAGGCCGAGGACTTGGATATTT
>CAYVSH010000179.1:0-5320 GCA_964453625.1 uncultured Chitinophaga sp. | reverse complement strand
TTGATTTAGTATTACATCTGAAGCATTGGTGGTACTGGGTAACCCAATACCTATTATATCAGTAATATTGTTATTATCTACGTCAGCTGTAAGTATTGATCTGAATGAATTTCTTGTATTAAATTCGGCTTGTTCAGTAAAAACAGGACTACTAATTACACTTGATGTATTTCTCAATAAAACCATTCTGTAATTTGCTCCTACAATTATATCATTCTTCCCATCATTGTCTACATCTGCAATTTCTACTTCGTCCCCATATGTGGTTGATGTAAGTAACGTTGGGCCTACCTCACTTCCAAAATAAGGGGAAGATCCTGTCGCATTATTTAACCAATATGAAATATAATTACCGCTTGTAGATGTGTTCCATTGAATCGCTACGATATCTAAATACCCATCACCATTTAAATCTCCAATTGCAAATCCATTCAGACGATATGCAGAAGTTACAGATAAAGTCTGAGCATTGGAAATACTCATTGTCGATGTTGAAGAATTGTTTTTCCAAAAAATAACAGAACCATTAGAATTTCTTCCTGCTGTAATTACATCAGTTTTTCCATCAAGGTCCATGTCCCCAACTTTCATACCTCCATAAGAGTCCACATTACTTCCACTTGCACTGGTTTGTGAAAATGTACTGGTATTAATTGTTGAGGTATGTCGAGAAATAGGTAAAAAGTATTTACCACTGTATCCCCATAGTTGACTGGTGGTATTTAATATTTTTATCTGGTCATATGTGGCACCATATGGTATAGTGACAGTTAGTAGTGTTGAACTTGCATTGACGACTGTTGCTTTTGCACCTCCAAAGTAAACTATATTATTTCCAGGTGAAGCATCAAAGTTAGTACCTGTTATAGTAACGGTTCCCCCTGCAAACCCTTTTACAGGTGAAAAGGAGGAAATTGCGGGAATCTGGCCAAAAGACGTAATTGAAAAATAAATAAACGAAAGTAAAAAAATAACTGTGTACAGCTTTTTCATAAGTGTTGGATTTTAAGTTGAGAATAATAAGTTGACTGAAATTATTTCCGGTCAGTTAAATGCAAAAGAAATCCCAATGTTGTAGATCAGAAAATATAAATTCTGAATATAAAAGTTTCTTCTTAGCGTATATAGAAGCTTGTTATTAAATAGAAAGGAGAGGTTTTAGATTTTCCATTCTACAATATTGTTTACCCATTCTTCCTTTGCAGGAGCAGTTATTTTAATGTAGTTATCTGTATAACCTTCAATCATACCAGATTTGTCTTTTCCTTCGAATAATACTTTTCGGATTTGACCGGCATGTTGTTGTGTAAAGTATTGCATCTTCATATAAGAAAGATTGCGAAGCGATTTATTTCTTTCATGCCTTACATTCTTTGGAACTACCGGCTTGATGGATAAAGCATGGGTATTATCTCTTTCAGAATAAGTAAACACATGCAGATAAGAAATATCTAAGGAATGTAAAAAATCAAATGTTTCTTTAAAATCTTCCTCTGTTTCTCCGGGAAAGCCAACAATCACATCCACACCGATACAGCAATGCGGCATCAAGGTCTTGATCAATGCTACTCTTTCTGCATACAATTCTCTCTTATACCGGCGGCGCATCAGGCTCAGTATTTTATTGTTGCCGCTTTGTAATGGAATATGAAAGTGTGGCATGAACTTATCACTGTTCGCAACAAACTCAATGATCTCGTTGGTAAGCAGGTTAGGTTCGATGGAGGAGATGCGATATCGTTGAATACCTTCTATTTTATCCAGTTCTTGTATCAGTTCAAAGAAATTCTCTTCTCTGCTGGAAATGCCAATAGTAACTCCGGCACCATCCGGGCCTTTTCCAAAGTCACCAAGGTTTACTCCGGTCAATACAATTTCTTTTACTCCATGCTTTGCCAAATGTTTGGCATTCTCAACAACATTGGCAATATTGTCACTCCTGCTTTTTCCTCTTGCCATTGGAATAGTACAGAAGGAACAATTATAATCACATCCGTCCTGTACTTTTAAGAAAGTTCTGGTACGGTCATTCACCGACCAGGAAGAATTAAATCCGGTTACATCTTCAATATCGCAACTGCTGATCTTTGCAGAATCTCCTTTAGTAAGTTCATTAATGTGTTGTGCAATATTGAATTTTTCTGCAGCACCTAACACAAGGTCTACACCAGGAATTTCCGCTATCTCTTTTGGTTTCAGTTGTGCATAGCAGCCGGTTATCACCACTAAGCTTTCAGGAGCTTTGCGTTGAATACGGCGAACCAGTTGGCGGCATTCTTTATCAGCATTATCTGTAACAGAGCAGGTATTGATCACATACACATCGGCCAGGTCAGTAAATTCTTTTTTTTCAAACCCTTCATTTTCCATCAGGCGGGAAATAGAAGAAGTTTCGGAGAAATTGAGTTTACAACCTAATGTATGAAACGCCACTGATCTGGATGCTGCCATAGAGGCCGCAAAGATAAATCATGAGTAAAGTATTTCTGTATTTTTTTAAATTCAGTTACTTTTATCCAAATCCATGATTGTGAATAAGAAATGGTATCCATATATACTGATTGTAGCATTGCTGGCCATATTATTAGTTATAAAACTGGTAAAAGGGAAAGATGAAACTTCTCCAAAACCAAAGACCACCATTACAAATCCGAAAGACCCGGCCTCATCTGTAGACCGTGAAAGGGGATTTGACAGAAGAACTTCTTTTCTGAAATACAGCAACCATGCTGAATGCCGGATGCAATGCCGCAAAATTTCAAAAGCAGAAGTAGAAGAAATTATGAGGGATGGAAAGATCAACTACAACAAAAGTGATATTAAAAATGCTAGATGCCCCAGGTATGCAGTGGAAGGAATTACAAAAGACAACCAACGGGTACGAATTGTTTATGCTCAGTGCAACGAATCAACAACTGTAGTTACTGTTATTGATTTGGAAACAGATTATGAATGTCACTGTCCGGGTGATGATAACAAATACAAAAATCAGCGGTAATGAAATTATTGCTGAAGCCTTTGCAATGGCTCTATTGCATCTATGC
Organism: uncultured Chitinophaga sp.; assembly: GCA_964453625.1. Taxonomy (GTDB): domain Bacteria; phylum Bacteroidota; class Bacteroidia; order Chitinophagales; family Chitinophagaceae; genus JJ008. The sequence goes on along the minus strand of CAYVSH010000179.1, from coordinate 2,276 downwards.
CCTGCTTACTTTTATTGCTATCATGTTGGTGATATTTCCTTTTGCCATCATCGCCAGCTTTTTTGGAAGGATCAGGGGAGGAAATATGATTCTGAAGCTTTGCAGTATCTGGGCAGACAGTTGGTTTTTCCTGATAGCGATCTGGCACAAAAAAATATATGAAGTGCCGCATGATAAAAGCAAAGCTTACATTTTTGTCACCAATCATATATCCTAACTCGATGCAGCCATGATACCAAAAGCCTGGCGGCAACCTGTCCGCCCATTGGGAAAAGTGGAAATGAGTAAAGTACCTGTCTTTGGTTTTATTTACCGGAAAGCAATTGTAACGGTGGATCGCAGCAGTGCGGCAAACCGGGCTAACAGTATTCGTTTATTGAAATCCATCATCAAAAAAGGCATCTCTGTATTGGTATTTCCCGAAGGAACTTTCAATATGGGAACAGAACCACTGAAAGAATTTTATGACGGTGCATTCAGGTTGGCGATTGAAACACAAACTCCCGTCAAACCTGTTTTGTTTCTTGATGCTTACAGAAGAATGCCTTACGAAAGTTTATTCTTAATGACTCCCGGCCAAAGCAGGATACTGTATCTGGATGAAATTCCTGTAGATGGATATACATTGCAGGATACTGCTAAACTCAAAGATGAAGTATTTGCCATCATGGAGAAAAAATTGATAGAATACGATGCAGGCTGGAGGAAAGCCCTCTAAATCTCCTTAAAGGGAGACTTTAAACTCCGTTATAATTAGATTTGCTATTGAATGCAGGAAGAAAATTTAAACATTAATGAATCTAAAGCCCCTTTAGGGGTTGGGGTATACGCCGAGATCATCATCCCAGCCGCCCTCCCAAAAAATTACACATGGTCTGTTCCAGAACAGTTCAGGGATGCTGTAAAGCCCGGCTGCAGGGTAGAGGTAAACCTGGGCAAGAGCAAAAAATATGCAGGCATCGTAAAAGCATTGCATACGGACAAGCCGGAATTCATTGAAACAAAAGATATTTTAAATGTTCTGGATGCAGAACCAGTCATTTTCGAAGAACAACTGAAACTGTGGGAGTGGATCGCTGCATATTATATGTGCAGCGAAGGAGAAGTGATGGCCGCCGCCTTACCGGCTCATTTCAAATTATCCAGCGAAACGATTCTTGTTTACAACGAAGAATTCGGCGATGATTTTTCTACGCTGGATCATGATGAGTATTTGGTAGGAGAGGCATTGCTGATAAAAAAAGAACTGAAGTTGACAGAAGTACAACAGGTACTGGATTCATCGCATGTATATCCTGTCATCAACCGCCTTATAAATAAGAAAGTTTGTTTTGTATGGGAAGCACTCAGGCAAACCTATTCGCCAAAGAAAGAAACCTATGTACTGCTGAACAAAGAGTATGATAACGAAGAAAAATTATCCGACCTGCTGAACAACTGGACAAAAGCACCCAAACAAATGGAACTGCTGTTAAGTTACCTCCATTTACAAAAAACAGAAGGCGAAGTTGTAAAAGCTGAGTTACTCAAAAAATCCGGTGCCTCCGATGCACAGTTAAAAGGATTGATCGAAAAGAATATTCTTTACGCAGAAAAAAGAAATGTTGACCGTATACAATACCTGCCAAAGAATGTGCAGATAGATTTTGAACTCAGCACCGCACAGCAGAAAGCATTGGAGCAAGTAAAAGAAAGGCTAACAGAAAAACCTGTCTGCCTCCTGCACGGCGTTACTTCCAGCGGCAAAACAAATATTTACATCAAGCTCATCGAAGATTATATCAAGACTGGCAAACAGGTCTTGTACATGCTGCCTGAAATTGCATTAACCTCACAGGTCATCCGCCGCCTGCAAAAACATTTTGGCGGTTACATCGGCATCTATCATTCCAAATTTTCTCAAAATGAAAGAGTGGAAATATGGAACAAGGTAAAGAATGGTGAACTAAGAGTGATACTTGGCGCCAGGTCTTCCGTATTTCTGCCGTATCAAAATCTTGGTTTAATTATTTGCGATGAAGAACATGATACTTCTTACAAACAACAGGAACCATCACCAAGATACAATGCAAGAGATGCGGCCATTTACTTTGCCACCTTATTTCATGCAAAAGTGTTACTGGGCAGCGGTACACCGTCCATAGAAAGTTATTACAATGCCACTACGGGCAAATATGGTTTGGTAGAACTGCTCCAACGCTATGGCGATTTTAAATTACCCGCCATCGAATTCATTGATACCCGCAAGATCATTCAGAAAGACAAAACAAAGATCA
>CAYVSH010000178.1:0-5349 GCA_964453625.1 uncultured Chitinophaga sp. | reverse complement strand
ATCCTGTACCTGTTTAGCAGTTGCTACTTCTACCGTTGTGGGTAAACCGGTAATTTTCTTTGCCTGTTGCAACCAAGGCAAACCTTTAGCACCTATGCCTTCAAACATGCCGGGTTTGGTCCTCGGTTTCCAGATGCCGGCCCGAAGCATATTAATTTTACCAGTAGCAGCCAGTCTTTGAGCTGTTGCCAATACTTGTTCTTCTGTTTCTGCACTACATGGTCCGCTGATGATCAGCGGACGTTTGTTCCATGTGTCTTTTATGGATACTGTTGATTGTTCTGTTACTTGCATAATTGTTATTTGTAAAGATAATTTTTTATGTTGTCATCCTTCGGTTCTTTGGTCAGCTTCGTTGCGTCGCACCCTTCAGGGTTCTGTTCGCTACTCAACTTTTATTTTAAAATCCTTCTTATTTTATTTGCCTCCTCAATCAATTTCATCAGGTATTCATTGTCTTCCTGTTCTATGCTTTCTTTAAACCTTGTCAATTGAGAAATATGTTCCTTTAAAACATCCAGCACATTTTCCTTATTCTGCATAAAAATCGGCACCCACATGGCGGGGTTACTTTTAGCCAAACGTACCGTACTTTCAAAACCGGCAGATGCCAGTTCAAAAATAGTTTGCTGTTCTTTTTCTTTTTCCAATACGGTATTCGCCAAAGCAAATGAAGTTATATGTGATATATGACTTACATAAGCCGCATGCAGGTCATGAGCCTTTGCTTCCATCTCCAAAATATGCATGCCGATCTTCTTGTACATATATTTCACCCAGGCTAATGCATCAGCATCGCTTTCTGCTGCATTACAAATAATGACTGCTTTGTTTTCATAGGCGCCACGCACCGCCGCCTGCGGACCGCTGTATTCGGTTCCCCACATCGGATGCGTGGCTACATATCTTCCCCTTTTAGGATGTTTTTTTATTGATGCTATTGCCTGTGATTTTGTGGAGCCAAGATCAAGAACGATCTGGTCATCTATTTTATCTAATATCGTCGGTAACAGTGTAACAAGTTTATCTACTGGTATTGCCAGCACAATAACTTCTGCCTGCCTGATTGCTTCATCTAATGTGCAAACCTCATCTACCAGTTCCAGTTCAACCGCTTTTTGTGCATGAGTATCATTTGCATCCACTCCTATCAGTTTTGAGGATATCTTTTTCTCATGCAACTGAATGGCCAATGAACCACCGATAAGACCAACACCAACAATTACTATTTTTTTGCGTTCCATTATTTCAGTTTTATTCTATTTATCGCTTCTACAATCTTTTCTTCTTTGGCACATAAACTCACTCTAATATAATTTTCGCCTGCACTTCCAAAAATTCCACCCGGAGTTATAAATACATTTGAGCTATATAAAACCTCATCACTTAGCAACCCACCCAATCCTAAAGAATGTTTTTTAAGCCCCTCCTTCGGAGGGGTTGGGGAGGCCCTGGCCCAGACAAACATTCCTGCCTGCTCTTTTGAGTAATTGCATTCTAACAGATCCAGCAATTCAATTACTTTCTTTCTCCTCGCCTTATAAACTTCGTTCACTTCATCATACCATTCTTTTCCCAGCGATAATGCTTTAGCTGCTGCCAGCTGAACCGGCAAAAACATTCCGCTGTCCATATTACTTTTAAACCGCAGCACTTCATCAATTCTTTCTTTGGCACCGCACAGCATTCCTACCCGCCAGCCTGCCATATTATGGCTTTTGCTTAATGAGTTCAACTCGACCACACAATCCCTGGCGCCTTCCACACTTAATAAACTCATTGGGTTTTCATTCAGTATAAAGGAATATGGATTATCATGAATGATCAGAGTCTTATTTTTCCTCCCAAACTCAACCAGCTTTTGAAACAATTCTGTTGATGGTAACTGTCCCGTTGGCATTTGCGGATAATTGACAAACATGAGTTTTACTTTCTTCAGGTTTGATTTCTCTAGTTTATAAAAATCCGGTTCGTAATTATTCTTTTCACTTAGTTTATATTCTATGCATTTTCCGCCGGCAAGTTTTACAGCACTTCTGTAAGTTGGATAACCTGGATTAGGCACCAGCACTTCATCACCTTTATCCAAATAGGTCATACATATATGCATGATGCCTTCTTTACTACCAATAAGCGGTAAAATTTCTGTGTCTGGGTTTAAGTCTACGCCATACCATTTATTATACCAATCACTGATTGCATTCCTTAAAACCGGCGACCCTTTATAGGATTGATATGCATGAACAGTTTGCTTAGCACTTTCTTCCTGCAAGGTTTTGATCACTTCCGGATGAGGCGGCAAGTCAGGACTACCTATGCCGAGGTTGATGATCTGTTTCCCTGCTTTATTCAGTTCATCGATTTCTCTCAGCTTTTGTGAAAAATAATATTCACCTATGCCTTTTAAACGTTTACTTGTTTTCATTTTCGTATACCTCTTTTATATACTCCGTAAATTCTTAATGCTTCAGTCAATGGTTTAATCTTCTCCATTATTTTATAGAACTGTTCCAGCGAATCAAATTCCATATCAGCATGGAAGCTGTATTTAAAATCACTGCCGGGAATGGGAAAACTCTGCAACTTACTCAAGTTAATACCACCGTCTGCAATTTTTGTCAGCACTTTGGCAAGACTTCCTTTTGTATGATTGGTTTGAAAATTCACTGAAGCTTTATCGGCATCAGCAATTTCTTTGATCACATCTTCCCGCTGCAAAATCAGAAAACGGGTATAGTTATTTTTTATCGTATGAATATTCGGAGCAATTACTTTTAAGTTGTAAAGATCTGCCGCCAGTTTACTGGCAATGGCTGCTATATGTTTGCTTTTGTGTTGATGAATATGCTTTGCACTTAATGCTGTATCATCCGTTTCCACAAGTTTCCATTTGTAATTATCCAAATAATCATAACATTGTTGCAAAGCCATGGTATGTGAATGTACTTCCCTGATATCTTCCAACTTCACTCCCGGATTTACCAACAGGTTTTGTTTTATGTGCAGGTAAATTTCTCCGGCAACTTTTAAATTACTTTTTTGTAATAGATTATAGTTCGGTAAAATGCTTCCGGCTATTGAATTTTCAATGGCCATAATACCTCCAATACTTTCTCTTTTGTTTGATGCGACTTTCATAACCTCTTTGAATGTATCACAGGTAACAACCTCAATTGTCTTCCCAAAAAAAAGTTGTGCTGCCACCTGGTGAAAGGAGCCTTCATAACCCTGTATCGCAATTTTATTTTCCATTCTGATAACAAAAATCCCGGCCAATCTGGCCGGGACTCTTTATGTTGATTTTTAGTTGTTCTTAATTTAGTTTCAACAAAAGCATTCCCGGCCTCTTTTGATAAAAGAAGTAAGTAAAATAAAATCCAAAATATGACCTTGTTGCTTTCATTCGTTTTCAAATATAGCTTTCTTGTTCAGGATTTCAAATCTTTTCAAAAATTATTTTCTGCGTCCACCTCCAGAATCAGCATCATTCATTCTTATTTTCCGGCCACGGTAATTCTTTCCGTCTATAGCCTTTATCATTTTACTTCCGGCTGAAGGTTCTATCTCTATCCAACTGGTCATTTCCTTCATGTCAATACGACCAAGTACTTCCTTCTTCAAATCACTCATGTCAAGAATGAACTGCAGAAAACTGGCTTTGTAAAAACCATCTTTGGTTCCCAGGTTGACAAACAACCGTTGGTAACCGCCTCCGCCGCCAAATTTCCTTCCCTTTGTATCTCTGTCTCTAGCTGAAGATTGTCTCTCACTTTTATCTCCACGTCTTTCACCTCTTTTTTCCTCTCTAATGTTCAGGTCAGCAGCATTTTCATAATACTTTAAGAACCTGTCAAATTCCAAGGCAGCAACTCTTTGTAATATTTCCTCTTTATCAACCTCCGCAAACTTTTCTTTCAATGTTGGCAAATAAGTTTCGTATTCGCCATGACTGATATCTGCACTTAGCATTTTATCAATAAAATGGAAAAACTGTTTCCGGCAAACATCTTTTCCGGTAGGAATATCCATCCGGTGTACTTTCGTATTTACGAGACGTTCAATTTGCCGTAAACGGTAAGTTTCTTTTGGTGTAACAATGGAAACACAAACACCACTTTTTCCTGCCCGTCCTGTACGTCCGCTTCTATGCGTATACACTTCAACATCATCAGGCAATTCATAATTAATAACATGGGTAATTCCGGTTACATCAATACCTCTTGCTGCAACATCAGTTGCCACTAAAAGCTTTACACTTTTATCCCTGAAAAGCCCCATTACTTTGTCCCTTTGCTGTTGCGTTAAATCGCCATGAATAGCATCAATATCATACCCCTCTCTGGTTAATCGTTCGGCTATATCCTGTGTATCTAGCTTTGTCCTGGCAAAAATGATCCCGAAAATCCCCGGATTGAAGTCAATAATCCGTTTCAAAACTTCGTACCGGTTATGATGCTGTGTAGCATAATATTGGTGATCTATGGTTGCAGCCCCAGCATTTGTTTTACCGATGGTTATCTCAAAAGGCTTATTCATATACCTTTTACTCACTTGCCTTATCTCAGGTGGCATAGTAGCACTAAATAACCAGGTGCTTTGACGGTTTGGGGTATTCTTCAGAATGAACTCAATATCTTCTTTAAAACCCATGTTCAGCATTTCATCCGCCTCGTCTAAAACCACATAATGTATCTGCTCAAGATTAATCGCTTTTCTTTCGATGAGATCAATTAGTCGACCAGGAGTAGCCACAACAATATGCGTTCCTTTTCTTAAATCACGGATCTGCATGGAGATAGAAGTACCTCCGTAAACTGCAGTAATAGAAATGTTGTCCTTTTTATTTCTAAAGTTTGAAAGATCATTTGTTATTTGAAGGCAAAGCTCTCTTGTAGGACAAACGATCAAAGCCTGCGGATAACGATCTGCTTTATTTATTAACTGTAAAAGTGGCAGACCGAATGCAGCTGTTTTACCGGTTCCGGTTTGAGCCAGGCCAATAAAATCTTTTGTTCCCTGTAATAAAACAGGTATTGCTTTTTCCTGGATAGGGGTTGGAGTAGTAAAACCTAATGTACTGATAGAATGAAGTAACCCTTCTTCTAATCCTAATGCTTCAAATGTGGACAATGACATAAAATTTGATAAGGCGGCAAAGGTAACCCTTAATAAAGGGAAAGCAGAATGAAATTTATTTTTATTGAAACAAAAAAAAGACCTTCCCAAACGGAAAGGCCTCTATAGCTTGCTAGCCGTATAAATTACTTAGCAGTGCTGTCAGTAGCAGCAGGAGCGGTAGTATCAACTGGAGCTACAGGAGCAGTAGTATCAACTGGAGTAACAGGAGCA
>CAYVSH010000177.1:0-5418 GCA_964453625.1 uncultured Chitinophaga sp. | reverse complement strand
GGCACTTTGTAGGTAGTCTTTCAATAGATGCCAGCACTTCCCGGTAGGTTTCGGCTGCTATCAGGTTTTGCTGTATGGACGCTTCTGATATTTCACCCAGGTAGCTTTGTTCTTTTGTATAGTCCTGGACTTTCTTATTTTTTCTTATACAGTCAATGCTTGCATTCCGCACCACTTTGTAAAGAAAGGATCGTACATGGCTGATGCTTTCAAATTCTCCGCATCGTTCCCACAGTTTAATAAACGATTCGGTACTTATATCCTCCGCAGCAGCTTCATCCTTTATAATGCTATTGGAGAAATAGCATAACGACGCATAATATTCCCTGAAGAAAAAATTAAAGCCCTTCTCCTCTCCCTTTTTAAAGGAAAGAAAATATTCCCTCAAGTTATTTAGGTCTATGTGTTGCACCTACTACTCTCATTTTAATTTTATAAGAGTCAATGAGGAAAAAACGCCTATCAAAACAAAAAAAGGCGCAGAACTCCACTTACCGCATTAGAGGCCCTCGAAAAGCCTTGTCACGAATAAGGGAGCCCACGCCTAAACGTGAGCTCTTGCTTATCATCTCGTGACATTCTGAAATTTTCGAGGTTTCTAATGCGAGACTCAAAGCGAAAGCTTCAAATAAGTTTATTTAATATGAAGATTCGCAAAGTAAAGTTAATGATTCTTTCTTAATGATGTTCGTACGAACGTCAAAAAGAATTGTAAATCGCTGGACTTTACAGTTCAATGAATAAGAAAGATAAATTGGCTACAATCCATCGTCTTGGCCTAACACTTCAAAAAATTATTGAAGAAAATAAAAAAAGTAAAAGCCATAATGCTGTTGTTAGTTTGAGAAAACTTGCTGCAGCTTCGGAGGTAGAATATTCCATAATACAGAAAATTTCAGCAGGCAAAAAAGATCCCCAGTTTACAACTTTGGTTTCTATCGCCGAAGGGTTTGATATGAGTCTTTCAAAGTTCCTCTTATATTTTGAAACCATTTCTGAAGAATCCAGTACAAAAGCTCTAGAAAGAAAAATAAAGAAAAAGAAAAATTAATTTTTTTTATCAATAATAATCCCGATTGCAAAACAAATAATCCCGATTGCAAATATCTCTAACTGCTAAATTCTCCAATTTCATAGGATTTCATATGAACTTACATAGATTTCAAAAAGTCTATTTTCATATACAATCCCTTGACATTCTACCAATTCAATACAATGGATGAAATGGAACAGATCGAAGCCATCTGGTACCATAGCGTAAAACTTGCAGAACGAGAAGAGGATGTCTTCCTTTATATACTCTATCAGATAGATGGCTTTTATGTAGAAGAAAAAGTACACAAAGACCATAATGTCCGTCATGCTTTCAAAAGTTTTTCTTCCGCCAATTCAGACTTATTAAAACCATACCTGGATAAGATAGATATTTCAGACCTGCCTGGCTAGTCTCCTCCCATCTGCAAAGTTTTTTATACCGTTTGCAAAGCTTTTCTTCTTTTAATGCTCATCATATATTTCCAGATTTGCAGATACGCAATACTGATGTAAAATAAATTAATACCATTTTAAAAGAAGACAGGTATCGGTTAGTTAGCAATTTTCATTATCTGTCATGGCATTATATTACGAACTGGAGTTATTGGAAGATTTAATTTCCATTACCCTGCACCCAAAAAACTTGTCAAATGAATCCTTCGTTAAAAACAATTCAAATGAGTGGCTCCGGATAGCAACTTCAGAAATAGAAAGAATTAAAAAAAGTTTAAAGGCCGGCCTGCTTGCTTGCAAAAAAGAAAAGTCTCGCCTCACCTATATCCGGCAGCACCAGGTTGGCATTGTTAACCTGCAGGATCTTTTGTACCAGTACCAATCCTCTTTACAAACAAACAATCCATTTACCAGAAAAAAAGTATCAACAAAGCTTCAGTTGTTTCAGCAGTTAACAGAATTGTTGGATGATCTATTATTCTTTTTCGACCGCCATTTCAATCCGGTTTTTAAAGAAGATCAGGCAATTGCAGTTAGCACTGCTATACAATTTCAAAATATTGCCATTGAAAAATTAAAAGCAATAAAGCCTGTCCTATTTTCTTTCAGCACAGATCATCAGCTTCCGGACTTGGTTATTGAAATTATTTCAGCGCTTTGTAATAATCTTCATGTAGAAAAAACTACATTGCCCCGGCTAAATTATCTTAGCCATCTGCTACAAAAGCTGGAAACTATTCACCAGTACGTAGTTGTTGGCTACTATCCTGTCTTAACTCAATTGCTCATACACTTAAATTTCAACAGTCCATTATTCGTTAATTATTTACTACAGACTATACTAAAAGAAATAAATGATACAAACACCGATATTGAAAAATGGGAAAGGCTTTGTTTTCATTACAAAGAAATAAAGCAGGTAAATGCACTCCCCGGCATTGCACTCAATCCATCCGCTATATCCGTACAAAAGCATATTGCGGCTTATCTGCTTTTCGAAAAAAAATATTTCAAAAAAATAAAAGCTCTTTCTCTTTTCTCTCCGCTAAAAACGAACACAGCCGTAGAAGAAGAACAGGAAGGCATCCATTTGCAGTTGTCGGTAGAAGAGCTGGGATTATTAACCAATGTACAAAAGCAGGCAGGTCTTTTAAAAAACCCAAATATGCGGTCCTTGGCAAAATTGCTGGCAGCCAGTCATCGTTCATTGCGTAGAGATAAAATTTCCTGGCAAAATTTATATAACTGTTTCAGCAAAATAGAAATGAATACAATTAATTCTCTGGATGATAAGTTAATTACTATGGTTAACACCTTAAGAAAGATAAAATCAGATCTTAAAAAGAATTAGTCAATCGCTTTACCAGTCAGCATTTCACCCGCCTTGTACAAGCCCTTCAAGGTTTCCGGGTCATTACAATTCCTTGTTTTGCTGATATAAAATTCACCACTATGTCAGTAAACATTCTTACAAGAGAAGATCTCCATCAGTTTAAAGCAGAATTCATTGCAGAAATCAAAGAGTTATTAAACCACTCAAAACCCTCCGGTCAAAAAAAATGGCTCAAGTCCTGGGAGGTCAGGGAGATGTTGGGCATCTCCCGTGGCACTTTACAAAATATGAGAGTGAACGGAACACTGATTGCCACCCAGGTCGGCGGTCTCATGTTCTACGATTACGACGACATCACCAAACTCATGCAGGGTAAAAAGAAATAACCTGTCTGGTGTCATGCCGGACAACGATCCGGCATCTTTCCCTCTTTGCTCCTTTGCGACTTTGCGTGAAACAAACCAACAACAATGAAACCTATATACTTTGCCCGTTCCCACACCAAAAAGCTAAAACCAAACTGCAAGCCTGCAATTTCAATAACAGAAAGAAAAAAACGAAAGCAGCAGAAAAAGATAGCAAAAGAATTCCCAAGCTGGAAATGTTTTCTGCCTTGTTTCAATACTAAACCGGTTAGAGAAATCAATATGAGAAAACCCTATTTGCCATTGCCCATTCACAATTCACCAGCATGAACTATATAAGGCACCTCAACGCCTTCTTTTCAGTTGTTCGTAGTGATAACAGGCTCACTAGCTCCCATGTGAGCCTTTATCTTGCTTTATTCCAGTACTGGAATTTCAACCGCTTTCAGAATCCCTTCCCTGTATTCAGAGACAATATCATGCAGCTAAGTAAGATTGGCAGCAAGAACACCTATCATAAATGTATAAAACAACTGCACCATGCTCAGTACATCCGGTATCATCCACCCGTTTCAAAATTTCAACCGGTACAGATCAGCATCATTCGTCTCGACATCAAACAAGAAGCATTAGCTTTCAAACAACTCGATCTGTTTGCAAGTCCCCCTCTTGCGGAGGGGGATTTAGGGGGAGGCAGGTGTCCCAATATTGATACCGCCAGTGTCCCAAAAGTGACCGATACAAGTACCGATAATGATACTGGTACAGTCCCAAATATGGGACAGTATATAAAACCAAACTTAAAACAGAGAGAAACACCCTCTCATAAAATTTTTAAGCAGAATGAAAAAATACAAACAGCCATAAACGATATGGCCGGTGTCTCAAATTTGATACCTGCAATAAAAGAAGTCGAAGAGCACTTCAAACAAAACGGTTATCCGGTTTCAGAAGCAAAGAAATTTTTCAATCACTATAAAGCCCTTGGCTGGAAGATACAGGGAGTTACCCCGATTGAAGACTGGAAAGCTTTAGTAGAAAAATGGATGACAAATGCTGAACGTTGGGACAGCAGTATTAAGTCCTCCCCTAACGGGGGAGGATTTAGGAGGGGGCCGGGTGAGGTTCAGTATCTCTACGAAAGCTTCTTAGAAGAAAAGAAAATCTTCCATCACATCACATCCGATCATTTCAAACAATTAAAGCTTGAACTAAGCAAAAAAACCTTGCAACAAGCCTGGCAGGAAAGAATAAACCAGGTCAGCGGTACCAACCAGCACTCACTAATTGAATTATGGAAAGCCTATCTCACCAACGACCTCGATAATCCATTAGTAAGAAAGGACCAAGCAATTCTCATAGCATTAGCAAAACGCATAGCAGTGCTAAATCATTTCCATACCCTCAAACAATCAGGCCACACTTCATTACCACCGTAGTTGTCATGACGGACTCCGATCCGGCATCTTTCCTCATTCACTATTCACCATTGGCAATTCACAACATGACATCAATAAACATCCACGACCTCAAAAACTACAACGCCAAACTCATTGCTGAATATTTAGATCAGCAAGGAGGTAATGCTTTTCATATAATCATTCTCAAAGACGGCATTGATCAGGACGATATAAATTTCTCAATCTTCTGGCAGTTCCACATGGCAGCCTATGCAGGACAAAAACTATTTAATGTGTCAGAAAGCTTTGCATACTATGTTCCATGTCCGCAATCAAAAAACAATTTCCAATTTGAAATACAGGTAGCAGATTTAAAAAGATTATCCGCAGCATTAGCATTTATAATCTGCGGCTATTACGACAACGACAAAACAATGCTTCGCTTCAACGAAGAAGCCGCCAACTTTCTAAGTGATGCTTTTGAAGGCAAAACCGTATGCAACACCTGGGGATTGTTACACATAGCAAACCAATACCTCGGCAAATCTCCATAGTTGTCATGCCGGACTCCGATCCGGCATCTTTCCCCTTGCGTCTTTGTTCCTTAGCGTCTTTGCGTGAAATGTATTCAACTCATAATTCTTAATTCATAACTCTAAACTCAAATAACCATGAACATCAAAAATTACACATCCACAATAGAAGCCAGCCGCAGCATGGCAAAGATTGAAGAACTATTAGTAGAAATTGGAGCAACGAATATCAACAAGCAGTATGCAGAAAAGATTTGCACCGGCATCGCATTCCTGCTGTTTGATCCACAACTCCAGCA
>CAYVSH010000176.1:0-5429 GCA_964453625.1 uncultured Chitinophaga sp. | reverse complement strand
ACTGTGCCGTTCATACCACCCGAACCATACAATGCAGAAGATGCACCGGAAAGTATCTCAATATTATCTACATCCAGGTCAGTCAAACCAACGATGCTGCTAACAGAAAAGTTAAGACCCGGAGCCTGGTTGTCCATACCATCCACCAACTGGTTAAGTCTAGTGTTACCACTACTAACAAACCCACGGGTTGTAACGGTACGGAAAGTAAGGCTTGCAGTATGAACATCCACACCCTTTAGATTGGTAATGGCTTCATAAACAGAAGGAGCAGCAACATTTCTTATCAACGAGTTGCTCATTCTTTCAACTGTTACAGGTGATTCTAATAAACGTTGTGGAACCCTGTTAGCAGCTACTACTACTTCCTGTCCCAACGTGTTGTTTACAACAAAAGGAACAGTTATAGGTTTTGATGCATCAGTAACATTTATCTCCTGGGTTTCATACCCAATTGAAGAAACAACAAGTGTCACTGGAAGCTTGTCTACTTTCAGACTAAATTCTCCATCAGAATTGGTGAATGTCCCTTTACTTGTTCCTTTAACAACTATAGAAACAGCAGGCACATTATCCTGAGTTGAATTATTCTTTACAGTTCCTGAGATGGTAACAGATTGAGCATTAGCTGTCATGGAAAAGAGAGCAGCAAACATTAGCGCAGCTAAAAAGCAGTAGCTTTTTCTCATAATTTGGGATTTTAGTTTTGGAATTTGACGGAAAAATAAGCATTGTCAGGTTTATCTAAAAATTTAATTTTTAAGGGGATAAGGATAAATTGTTGAAATCTTGAAACAGTCCGGATTGGCTGGTTTTCCACCCCTTCATACTTTCGATTATGAGCAATTTTTCCTTCCCGGATCAAACAGCCTTTTATAGCGGAAAAGTAAGGGACGTATACAGTATTGGTAAAGACTTACTGGTTATGGTGGCTTCCGACAGAATTTCAGCTTTCGATGTAATTCTGCCTCGTCCTATCCCCTTCAAAGGGCAGGTTTTGAACCAGATTGCTGCATACATGCTGAATGCCACAAGGGATATTTGTCCGAATTGGCTATTGGATGTACCTGCACCCAATGTATCCATTGGCAAAAGATGTGAGCCCTTCAAAATTGAAATGGTAGTCAGGGGAAACCTGACCGGGCATGCCTGGAGAACTTATTCGTCTGGTAAAAGAAAGTTATGCGGTGTTGAAATGCCCGATGGATTAAAGGAGAACGACTTCTTCCCGGCACCTATCATTACCCCAAGCACAAAAGCCTCAGAAGGACATGACGAAGACATTACTGCTGATGAAATATTAAAAACCGGGTTAGCCACAAAGGCAGAATGGGATATTTTAAAGGATTATGCGTTAAAGCTTTTTGCGAGAGGCAAAGAAATTGCATCTAAACGGGGACTGATCCTGGTAGATACTAAGTATGAGTTTGGGAAATTGGAAGATGAGATTGTTTTAATGGACGAGATCCATACCCCCGATAGTTCCCGCTATTTTTATGCCGATGGATTTGAAGAAAGACAGCAAAGAGGTGAACGACAAAAACAATTAAGTAAGGAATTTGTACGGGAGTGGTTGATAGCAAATAATTTTATGGGGAAAGAAGGTCAGGCTGTACCTGAGATGAGTGATGAATGGGTAAATACAATTTCTAAAAGATATATTGAACTCTATGAAAAAGTGATCGGAGAAACTTTTTCACCAAAAAAACTGACCGAAAAAGAAACCAATGATTTTATTGTATCATCCCTGAATAGATTAAAGTAAAAAGGCCACTGCTTATTGTGCAATGGCCTTGTCTTAGTTTTAAGGGTGATTATTTTTTCAGAATAGATGACTTTTTAAATTCCCTCTTTGTTCCTTTACCATCCTTTCCATAGATTGGACAATAATAATCCAAAGCATCCTGTGCTTCTGTATAAGTTAACCAGTAGTCCGTAACTGTACCGGTAAATACGAAGCGACTTGAATAGTTATACATGTCACGGGTGCCACGGCTACTGAAGTTTCCATATACAATCGTTCCTTCATAAGGCTTGTAACCGCCGTAAGTTCTTACAATGTTGTAACCGTAATAAGTTTCCACAACATAGTAGTTGCAATAACTATCACTGTAAACTACCTCGCCCTGTTCTTTACTGAGCCAGTAGTTTTCGTTGTTATTTGGAATTCCGTTGTCCCTTATACAACTGCTCAACAGAACAATTGAAAGAAGGAAAGTTGCTGAGAATGTAAATATTCTTTTCATGGTTTTCAATTTTAGAGTGATTGATTAATTGATGTCATTTTAGCAATGATAAGATTGTGCCAGAACTCGTAAAAGTTCACTTGGTTTTTGTTAAAATCAATTGAATAAAGGATATTCACTTCATAAATTAATATATGAAATACCTGCTGTTAATATTTTTAACATTGAATGGTTCGGCTTCTTTTTCACAAGAACAATACCTGTTGATAGGCACATATGACTCACCGAAGAGTGAGGGGATCTATGTTTATAAATTCAATAGCGAAACGGGAACTGCAACACCAGTAAGTAACATCAAAACTCCTAACCCTTCTTTTTTGACTGTCTCTCCTAATGAGAAATACATTTATGCCGTGTCTGAAACGGCACCGCAAGATGGAAAGGGAGGAGATATCGCAGCATTCGCATTTAATAAAACTACGGGAACCTTAACCTTTATTAACAAGCAGCTTTCAGGTGGTGATCACCCATGCCATGTAGAAATGGATAAAACCGGCAAATGGGTATTTGCATCCAATTATACCAGCGGAAGTTTATCAGTATTATCTGTCAACGAAAATGGAAGTGTAGGACAAGCTGTTTCGTACCAACACTTTGGTTCAGGACGCAATCAGCAAAGACAAGCAGGCCCCCATGTTCATGGTGCCATTATATCACCAGATAATAAAACTCTTTTTGTTACTGACCTTGGTATAGACAAGCTAATTATTTACTCATTTGATGTGGTAACAGGAAAATTATCTGCTTCGAAACAATTTATTCCAGCCACAAAACCTGGTGCTGGCCCAAGACTATTTACATTTCACCCAACATATAAATTTGCTTACATAATTGAAGAACTGTCTGGAAGAGTTGCGGGATATAAATATAAAAAAGGCGTCCTTAAAAAAAAGCAATGGATAAATACCATGCCAACAGGAGATTCAAGTTATCCAGGTAGCGCCGATATTCACATATCACCCGATGGAAAATTTTTATACGCAAGCAACAGGGGCGAATCAAATACTATTGCAATATTCAGTATAAAGAAAAATGGAAAAATGAAACATATCGCCCATCAATCCACACTTGGTAAAACTCCCAGAAACTTCAATTTTGATCCAACCGGAAGATTTTTATTAGTCGGCAATCAAAATAGTAATGAAGTTGTAATCTTTAAAAGAGACTTTGAAACAGGATTGCTTACAGATACCGGAAACAGAATTGAAGTTGGCAAACCCGTTTGCATTAAATGGATCAGCACACAATAGCTTAACTCAACTTTTTAATCCTTTCTTTAGATTTATTAAATACATTTCTGCCTTTATCTATTCCGGAACGACGTTCTTTTTGTTCCTCAATTGGCAAGTGAATAAATTCAAGACATTCTTTGCTACATGTTCCTTCCATTTTTTTATTACACTCGTCACATTGTATAAATAAAAGATGGCAGGCATCGTTCACACAGTTAACATGTGTGTCAGCAGGCTTACCACATTGATGGCAACTGGCTATTACCTCATCTGTCACCTTCTCTCCTAATCTTTGATCGAATACAAAATTTTTTCCGTGGAATTTATTTGGCAATCCCTTTTCTTTAACCTGATTTACGTAATTAATGATACCGCCTTCTAAATGAAAAACATTATTAAATCCCTGGTGCTTCATGTATGCTGATGCCTTTTCGCAACGGATACCACCGGTACAATACATGATAATATTCTTTTCCATATCTTCTTTCATCATATCAACTGCCATTGGGAGTTGTTCCCGGAATGTATCGCTGGGAATTTCGATTGCATTTTCAAAATGGCCTACTTCGTATTCATAATGATTACGCATATCTATTACTACTGTACTTGGGTCATTAGTAAGCTTATTGAACTCTTCTGCATTAACATACTTCCCTCTATTTACCATATCAAATAATGGATCATCAATTCCGTCAGCTACAATTTTCTTCCTGACTTTTACGTCCAATACATAAAAGCTTTTTCCATCATCATCTACAGCAATGTTTAACCTGAGTCCATTTAGCGGTTCATGAGAATAGAGATAAAATCGAAGTAGTTCTAAATTATCTTTAGGAACACTTATTTGTGCATTAATACCTTCATGAGCAAGGTAGATCCTTCCCAGCACATCTAAAGCCTTTAGCTCTTTGTATAACTGGTTACGAAAAAGATCGGGTTCCTCAATCCTGAAATAACAATAAAATGAAATAGTGATTCTTGGAGTTGGATCGTTAAGGATCTTTTCTTTTAATTCCTTACGGGAAATACGATTATGTAGTTGAGCCATGATGTTTAAATTTTATCCCGAAAACTTTCGGAACCCAATTGCAGGTTGGGCAAAATTTTAAAAGCAAGGCAAAGATACATTACTCATTAATTGAAATGAATTGATTTCAATATTATTATGGCCAGTCGTCTCCTCCCCTTACCCTGGTCCTTGAAAAACCAATACGGAAACCACTTTCTGCTATTTTTCCATTAACATATGACTGTACAAAATCTACCCGGAATTGCTTAAATATATTGTCTAACCCTACAAAGACTTCATAATAGTATTTAGTGCGGTTGATGTAAAATGCATTTGCTCCTGTTATAAGATATAGATTTAATTTTCTGAACCCCGGAATTTTATTCGTAATAAATCCTTTTAAATTGTATTCAACATGTGCCAAGGAATAGAATCTATCCGTATTGCTGTATTGATATATCGGCAATAATTGAAAACTATTCAAAGCTTCTGTTGCAAGTGTTGAAATATTACCATTGAAATGATTGTAGTCAGGCAACTCAACATTCTTGTTACGTATGAAGCCTCCAAAGCCAATACGGTATTTGAAAACTCCCTGCAATTTCAGATTAATATCATCTTTTATTGACATTTTCCATTTACTAAAATCTGCATCACTTCCGAATAGATTTGGAAGACCATGTATATACTGAAAATTTATGGAGGGATATTTTGAACCAAGGCTGATCTTTCGGTCTGGCAATTCTAAATATTTTGTTCCGGGTTGCCAGCTAATACCAAGTAGTGCGATGAGGGACTGATGTCGTTTAATGTTAGCATTGGTTATTTCAAAGGGATAGTTAGGGGTATAAACCCTGTTACTTTTTTTATTCCATGAATAGTTAGTTCGGTTTTCGAGCGGCATCCTGTCCTGGTATTGAAAACCAGTTGTTATCGTTATCC
>CAYVSH010000175.1:0-5438 GCA_964453625.1 uncultured Chitinophaga sp. | reverse complement strand
CGGCTATACACATACTTCTGTTGCTATTGGTGATGCAATAGCTGCGATCACTGCTCCTGTTGTAGAAGTACATATCTCAAATATTCATGCCAGGGAGGAATTCCGCAAAATTTCTCATGTTTCAGGGAAAGTAGCAGGGTGTATTGTTGGATTAGGATTGAAGGGTTATGAACTCGCCATTGAATATTTACTTAGTAAGTGATAGATCAAATCACCTTTTTAGGGGAGTTAGATTGCTATTATAATAATTACTTTCAACCAAACTAAACTACTATGAAGAAGATTCTTTTCTTTCTTGCCATTCTTTTTTCCATTTCTTCATTTGCGCAAAAGGCGATGTCCCCTGTTCAGATAGCTGAACGGAATAAGCCGGCCACAGTAATGATACAGGCCACTTTCAAAGGAACAGTTAGTGCTATCAAACCAGAGTTTGATGAAGCGGCATTGCAGGAGCTTGCCATGCAGGTAAGAGCCGACCTGGAAGCCGAAGGAAAATTCACTACTGATCTTTTCTGGAATGTTTACATACGTACATTCTGTACCAATGTATCTCAATACATGATGAAAGGAACCGAAACTATAAGCAAGGAGCTGAATACAACAATGGTAGGTTCCGGATTTATCATTACTCCTGATGGATATGTTATTACCAATGCTCATGTGGTAGATGAAAATGATGAATCCATGAAACAAAGTTTTGCAGAACAGGCTTTCCAGGAAATAATTGAGAATGATGCAAAGGAGTTAGAAGGATCAATGAACCGGAAACTGACAGAAGAAGAAGCAAAAGCATTGACCGATGCAAATAGCTGGTATTTTTCGCAGACATTATCAGTTGGAAATATTAAGAAAGAGTTTAGTGTTGTAATGGGAATTTCCGGGGATAAAACAGAGATCATTCCTTTAGTGATTCCAGCTAAACTGGTTACAATGGGAGCAGCTATTCCCGGAAAAGATGTTGCAATATTAAAATTAACCAAGAAGCATATTTATCCAACGATTCGTATTGGCGACGATAAAGAAATGCGGGTAGGAGACCAGGTATATGCATTGGGTTATCCTGCGGTAGCCACTTTCCATCCATTGATATCTGAAAAATCCATATCTGAAGCTACTTTAACCAGAGGTTTAGTAAGTGCCAAAAAGAATATGAAAGACGGATGGGAAGTATTGCAGACAGATGCTTCCATTACACATGGTAACAGTGGCGGTCCGGTTAGTAATGAACAAGGTGAAGTGATCGGTCTTGCAACTTTTGGGAGTATTGATCAGCAAAGAGGACAAGAAGTTCAGGGAATGAATTTTATTGTCCCTGTTACCATTGTAAAAGAGTTTATCAAGAAAGCAGATGTAAAACCGGAGATGAGTGATATATCACTTGCCTATGAAGCTGCTCTTGACCTGTTTGATAAAGAATGGTATAAGAAGGCATTGGTAAAGTTCAAGGAAGTAAAAGATATGAATAACTCATTTCCATTTGTAGACAAGTTCATCGAAGAAACGGAAACGAATATTGAAAAAGGATTAGACAAAGAACCAAAAGGCCTTGATCCGATGTACTATTATATTGGTGGTGGGGCTTTGTTGCTGATCTTGGTTTTGGTATTGGTGCTAAGGCGAAAGAAGAAAGCTTAATTAGTTATGATAATAAAAAACGTCCCGGTTGCCGGGACGTTTTTATAATTAGTCAGGCAAGGCTTCATTGTCATCTTCTTCTGCCTTATTTTCTTTTTTTGGTTTTGGTTTTTTCTTCATCCAGTCAGGATCCAGTCTCAATTTTTGTACATCATCGAGCTTAGCAATGTATAAACTGCGGCCATGAGTGCCAAGTACAATTTCATTTTCTCGTTCCTGTATAGCTATATCATGCACCGGCATTGATTTGGGTGTACCAGCATTCCAGAGCATAAAACTGTTTCCTCTGTCAAAACTTACATACAATCCTCCATCAGTACCTACATAAATTATATTTTCATCTTTCGGATCTTCTTTTACAACATTTATTGGCTCAAAAGGCAATTCTTTACCGATCTGCTTCCAAGAAATACCGTAATCATCACTCACATATAAATAAGGCGCAAAATTATCGAAGCGGTACCCATTCAGTGAAACATATACTCTCGAAACATTATGTTGTGATGCAGTAATTCGGCTTACCCAGAGTTGGTTAGTCTGGAGTCTTGAGTCGGTAGCCATGGATTTGGAACCTTTTTTTGCCGGAGTTGCGGGTGATGTTTGATTCAGTTGTTCCCAACTATAACCAGCATCTTTACTGATATGGATATTGCCATCATCAGTTCCTGTATAAATTAATCCAAAACGAAGCGGTGATTCCGTTAAAGTAGTAATCGTTCCATAAGGTACATTGCCAGTTACTCTACCTTTCGTCTGATCACCACTCATGGCTATCATCGTGTCGCCTTTGTTTAATGAACGGTATAAGCGATTACTTCCAAAATATAAAACATCCTGGTTGTGTTTACTTAGAAGGATAGGCGATTGCCAGTTGAAACGCAAAGGTTTTTCACCCAGCTCATGTTGCGGACGAATAAATTTTTGTGCTCCTCTTTGATTTTTATTGAACCGGCTATACACTCCAAACTGCGAACCTGAATAAACAGTTGCATTATCCCTTGTATCCACTTGAGCCTGCATACCATCACCACCATTGATCATCCTAAATCCATATTGACCGTTATCAATCCAGCCAATATCCTCCTTGTGTGTGGATGGTCCCCACCAGCTACCATTATCCTGTAATCCACCATATACATTATACGGTTTTGCATCATCAACAGTGATGGCATAATACTGTCCTACAGCTGGTGTATTTGCTTTGAACCAATTATCGCCATTGTCATAACTAATATTTGCTCCACCATCATTTCCATTGATAATATGTGAATCTCTTTTCGGATTAATCCAGAGTGCATGATGATCAGCATGTACATTTCCTTTGTCTATAGTTTTGAATGTTTTACCGCCATCGGTAGATAGCTGTGCAATAAAACCCATAGAGAATATCTTATCTGGGTTGTAAGGTGATACATAGACTTTGGCAAAGTAGTAACCATATGTATTGAAGTTGCCATTGGGTTTATCATGTGTTTTCTTCCAGGTTTGCCCGCCATCATCACTGCGATATACTTCACAACCTGCTATACTTGTGTTCTGGAAACCATCATCACTGTCAAGATAATCCCACAATGCTGTTGGTTTTAATTTATCTGTCGCCACCATTTCTTTTATAGCTGCACCATTGTATTTCTTTGGAAAACGGTTTGCTTTTAAAAATGTATCTATCAGGTTTATTTTCAGTTGTACAAATTGTTCTTTGGTAATATTTTTAAAATCTTCTTTCTTGTATAATGTATCATTCTTTTTTTCAGTAGGTGGTTTTGGCGTATTGTTATCAACTACTGCATAAACAATGTTTGGATTTTTTGGATATACACATAAACCTATCCTGCCAATCTTATCACCCGTCATAAAACCTGAACCGGCACCGGAAACCAGTTTCCATGTTTCGCCACCATCAGTGCTTTTATAAATACCACTTGTCTTTCCGCTTTCTTCAAACTTCCAGGCTCGGCGTACACGGTACCACATGCCGGCATATATTTCATTCGGATTGGAAGGATTAATGTCTATATCAACACAACCGGTATTATCATCCACAAATAATGTTTGCTTCCATGTTTTTCCGCCATCCGTTGTTTTATAAACGCCTCTTTCTTTGTTGGCAGAATACAAATGGCCTAATACAGCCACCCATGCAATGTTGTTATCGGTCGGGTGTAATTGTATCTTTCCAATATGATGTGATTCAGGCAAACCAATATATTCCCATGACTTTCCATTGTTAGTTGACTTGTAAACTCCAACACCTGCATAAGAAGAACGGCTGCTGTTTACTTCGCCTGTTCCTACCCATATCGTTTTTGTTCTCCAGTTAACCGCTATGTCGCCTATGAATAACATATCAAGGCTGTCCATGATGGGAGTAAAACTTTGCCCATTATTCGTGGTATGCCATAAGCCACCAGTAGCATAGGCTACATAAAATTCTGTCGGATCATCAGGATTGGCATCAATATCCACTACACGGCCACTCATGATGCTGGGGCCGATATTGCGGAAAGGAACTTCATTGAGTACTGATCTGGCTTCGAGTTTACGGCGCTGATCCAAACCCTGCATACGTTCAGCAGCAGAAGTTGGATTAACCTGTGCAGCAAGGATTGTGGAGAAATGAAGAAAGAGTACTGTACAAAAAGCAGGTAATAGTACCTTTTTCAGCCATGAATTATTTTTTAACAAGCAATACATAAAAGCAGTTGGTTTTCGTTAGTAAATTGCAGTCTGTGAATAAGGTATAATGGCTTACTAATCAAACTTACTAAACTATGCGATTGATTGTTGTACTCCTCCTGTTTATTTCCACAAATGGTTTTAGCCAATGGAAGAGCTATATTTTGAGTGTAAGAGGTGATACGCTTAACCGTGTTGATATGAAAGGACTTAAGCAAGGCCCATGGGTGATGAAAGTGGCTGATCTGCGTGGAGAAAGAGGATATGAAACAGAAGGATATTTTGAGAATGATCTGAAGGAAGGTGTTTGGAAAAAATATTCTTTGGAAGGTGTGAAAATCGCAGAAGAAAATTACCGTTGGGGAAAACTGCATGGCAGGCAGCAATACTTTACTTATAACGGCGGACTGGAAAGAGTGGAGAACTGGAGGGCCATTGATCCGGCGAATGCATATGACACAGTGCCTGTGTATGATCTGAAAGATCCATCAAAGGTGAAAGAGATGGTGGTGGTGAAGAATGATGGTGTGGCGATGAAGCATGGCAAATTCATTTATTATGATCCGGTGTGGGGAAGGGTAGAAGCCACAGAAACCTATGTGATGAATAAATTACAGATAGATGATGGCAGCCTTGCCGGTGAAGATGATATAAGGCCAATTGAAATAAGTAAAGGGAAACAGGTTTCAGATTCTATACGGAAAGCCAATGATCCTGCATTGCTGAAAATAAAAGAATACGAAAAAGAAAACTCCGGTAAGAAGAAGATAAAAGTGAGAGACGGAAATACAGGGAATTTACCGAAGCCTTAGTTCTTTTAGATTTTATTTATTAGCATTCTTAAAGTAATTCTTAAAAAACAATAACTGGTATTGTAAGGAGTTTCTCCAGTAAGTACCGGTATGGCCGCCCGGTCTTTCTATATAATCATGTTTGATCTTTAACTCCAGCATCTTCTCATGCAGGTTCCGGTTCACCTGGTAAAAAAAATCTTCAGTGCCGCAATCAAAAATGATGGTCAAAGAATCTATTTTGGTTTTCTCCACAATGTTTATCACAGAATAATTTTCCCAGTTCTCAGGATATTGTGCCGGGTCTCCGATCCGTTTGCTGATCTCCCAGTTTTT
>CAYVSH010000174.1:0-5469 GCA_964453625.1 uncultured Chitinophaga sp. | reverse complement strand
CTAATAATGAGCAAGAGCTGGTCATTCCACAGGTATTGGCCTTGCATGAAAAACTACTTAGGATGGCAGAAAGATAGGTTATTGTCCTTTTGAGGCCTCTCTTAAGCAGATATTGTACATTTATATTCCAAAATCTTCAACATGAAAAAAATATTCCTTATCCTGTTGGCAGGAATAATTTCCTTCACTTCGTGTAAAAATTCTGATAAAAAAGAAACAACCCTTGCCGGTAAATGGAAGATCGTTGAAATGAATATCAGCGATATGGATGAAGAAGAGAAAAATGAGATCATGAATAAAGCTTTACTTGAGTTTTCTGCTGATGGAAAATATATAGCTACGAGGAGTGCCAGTGACATTATTAATGGAAGCTATGTTTATAATGAAAAAGAGAAAACATTGTCCGTAAGTAATAACGAGGACGATGGGAAAGCACAACTTTTCACGATTAGCTGGGAAAACGGACTGCTTTTAATGACCAACGAAGAAGGAACAGTAAAACTGAAACGGCAATAGTTATTTCAGTTTTGCCAGGGCGGCTTTTATCCTGCTCCACCCTTCTTCTATTTTCTCCATGCTGTTAGCAAATGAAAAACGTACACATTTCGGTTCGCCAAATGCATCTCCCATCACCGAAGAAACATGGGCTTTATTTAAAAGGTACATACAAAAATCTGATGCATTGGAAACTACAGTTTCACCATCTGTTTTTCCATAATAGGAACTTACATCCGGAAAGATATAGAATGCACCTTCGGGTTCTGAGCAAATGATCCCAGGGATTTCTTTTACAATCGCCAGCACCCTTGCCCTTCGTCTTTCAAATTCATTTGTCATTTCCATGGAAGGTCGCAGGTCTGAGGTGAGTGCAGCGACACCTGCTTTTTGAGTAATGGAACTTGTGCCACTTGTTATTTGTCCCTGCACTTTTTCACAGGCTTTAGCAATGTCAGGATGAGCTGCAATATATCCGAGTCTCCAACCCGTCATCGCAAATCCTTTACTCAAACCATTTACAATTATGATCCGGTCTTTCAGTTCTTCAAACTGTGCAATACTTTGATGTCCGCCGATAAAATTAATATACTCATATATCTCATCAGCAATGATATAAATACCGGGATATTTTTTAAATACCTCTGCTAATCCTTGCAATTCTCCCTTGCTATATACTGCACCACTTGGATTACAAGGTGAAGAGAACATGAAGACCTTTGTATTTGCTGTAATAGCGGCTTCCAGTTCCTGTGGTGATATCTTAAACCCTTTTTCCGGAGTGCTTTTAATCTCAACTACTTTACCTCTTGCCATTTTCACCAATTCACTATAGGTAACCCAATACGGGGTGGGAATGATAACTTCATCACCTTCATCTACCAATGCAAGTATGGTATTGGCAAGGCTTTGTTTAGCACCTGTAGAAACAACTATGTTCTCAGGTTTATATTCAAGGCCATTATCTCTTTTCAATTTGAAACAAACTGCTTCCCGCAGATCTGGAAAACCTGCAACCGGTGTATAGTGGCTCCAATTATCATTGATAGCTTTAATACCTGCTTCTTTAATATGCTGAGGTGTATCAAAATCTGGTTCACCAAGACTGAGGTCAATCACATCAACTCCTTTGGCCCTTAATTCACGGCCAAGCTTTGCCATTTTCAGTGTTTCCGGTTCATTAAAGCGGTCTAGTAAAGAAGATAACTTCATGTCAGTTTGTTTGATAAATTATTAGAATAATGAAAATTGGCAGGCAGGGCAAATGTAAGAATTTGACGATAAGTTATTCCATGTAATTGAATTTAAAATCATACAGATCAGCTGGCTTTTTTCTTTGTCTTTTTAATTCATAGTCATGAATAACTTTTCCCAGGTTTTTTAAAAATGGGAATCCTACTTTATCATAATCATATTGATCGTCATTAAAGATTCCGTCACTATTACAATAAATTACAGCACTAAGAAAGAAAGCAATATTATTATCAAAATCGGCGAAATATGCTGCATCAATTAAAAAACCGTAAGCATCTCCTACCTTATTAAAGATCCGCAAACCGGAATTGGCTTTCCCTTTTTCAGCGCCATAGTAAAGAAATTTTACATAATTGT
Organism: uncultured Chitinophaga sp.; assembly: GCA_964453625.1. Taxonomy (GTDB): domain Bacteria; phylum Bacteroidota; class Bacteroidia; order Chitinophagales; family Chitinophagaceae; genus JJ008. The sequence goes on along the minus strand of CAYVSH010000174.1, from coordinate 3,363 downwards.
CCCAATAATTCTTTTCTGGATATAGAGGTCTTGTGGATTCTCCCGGTAACATGGACATGTATTTTCTGAGAAAATCATAATCTTCTTTTTTCAGTTTAAACTGTTTTTGATTATCAACAGATTCAGGATATATAATACTCCTTACTATCATGTGCAGGTCTGCAAGCGGCAGCCTGTTCTTTTTTGAAAAGTCAAAGGGTTCGTTTACAAGGTTCCCATCCTTTAAATAACCTTTCCCTTTTTTAGTATTTCTATCAGCATATTGCAGTTTACTCTTCTCTGCCTTTTTAAAATACAGTAGTTTGCCACCAGTATCATAAAAACTTACCGGGTTTGTCTGCCTGTTTTCTTCTTCGGTCCGGCTAATGTCAAGACGGTGAATGATCTGAACATCCTTATACCCCATTTTATGTAAACTGTTGTTGATATATTCCTGGCCCAGGAATTCATACAAACGGTTAAAAGCATCATTATCGCTGACAAGTAATATTTTTTTGATATAGTGGGCAATTGTTGGTCTTCCATCTGCTGCAGAAGGGTCATTAGTTACAGCTGTTTGCCGGTAGCCAGCTTCCCCGGTTATCATGGTTGAATTCATATCCAGACCTTTTATCTTCAATTCATTCAATCTCTGCAAGGCAAGGATGGCAACGGGCAATTTCACGGTAGATGCTGGATAGAAATATTCCTCACTTTTTAGGTTATAAGAAAAATCTGTCAGTTTTACTTTTCCTTTTTTCTCCTGTTCTACCCTTGTGTATATTATCTGAACTCCAGATTTATCCGGCAAATTCAGTACTGAAGAAAAATATTGAGGATATTGGGCTAAAATATTGCTAATGAAAGTATCAGGCCTGGAATTCATTTTGTAAAAAACTGTTTTTCGAGTAATATCGAGTTCGTTCCCTGTCTTATCATCTTTACTTTCGAAAAGAGACGAGCTAAGAAAAAAACTGGCTCCAAATACGAACGGTGCTGTTCTTTTTAGTGCAACAAACATAGCCCATCAAAGATACCATTTGAGTTCAGTTAAGTTTTTAAAAATCAAGGATAAACAGGCCTTTTTTAGTTGGACGTAATTAATTCGAAACTGCTATCTTTGCCGTCCTAAAAATTAATGCAGGCCTTCCCCTTCCTGGAACAGAGCATGGTGCAGGGCTGAATCATGTAAATCAATCAAAGTTATGCAACTGAAAGGTTTGGTTCGTTTTTTTACAATCCTCCTGATCGTTTATTCGCTTTATCAATTATCCTTTACCTGGTTTGTAAAAAACCATGAAAAGAAGATGGAGGCCCGTGCAAAGACTTTTGTAAAAACAAATTATCCGAGTGCCCTTGAAAAATTTCCCGGTAACAAAGATTCACAACTTGTTTACCAGGAGTTTTTAGATAAGGTATACAACGACAGGCTGAAAAGGCTATTGGATAGTACTAAAGATGTTACTATTACCTACGGTATTAATGGTGCAGTGAGTTACCAGAAAGCACAGGAAGAAGAATTGAACCTTGGTCTTGATCTGCAGGGTGGAATGAATGTAACACTGGAAGTGGAAATGACCGGTTTATTGAATTCATTAGCGAATAATACCAAAGATCCAAACTTTACGGCTGCAATCATTAATGCAGATAAAAGGAAAGCTAACAGCGGTGATGATTTTATTTCTCTATTTATAACTGAATACCGTAAACTTGAAAAAGACAGACCATTAGCTACTTTGTTTGCTGCTGCCAGTGCAGGTGAAATTGATATTAAGTCTAGTGATGGACAGGTTGAAAGTTATATCCGCAAAAGTGCCAATGAAGCATTTGACCGTACTTTCAAAGTACTGCGTACCCGTATTGACCAATTTGGTGTCGCACAGCCTAACATCAATCCTAATCCTGCAAAAGGGATTATCAATGTAGAATTACCGGGTATCAAGGACAAAGAAAGAGTAAGAAAGTATTTGCAGAGTACAGCTAATCTCCAGTTCTGGGAAGTTTATACGCTGCAAGATCAGGCATACGGTTCTGCATGGCAGAAATTTATTAATGCTTTCAACGCTAAGTATGGCAATGTAAAAGATACCACTGCCACTACAGATACTACTTCTACTGTAACTGCTTCTCCAGATACAACAGGCAAAACAAATACAGTTGTTGATACCAGCAAGAAAACTGGTCTTGAAGGATTGGAAACAGGTGATGAAAAGGATACAACTGGTGGTAAAACTGCCGGTTTGGATGCATCGAATATTACTATCGAAAAATACTTGAGGTTCTTTCAGCCAGGAAGAAATGAACAAGGGCAGATATCATATCCTGCAGCTATAGGTGAAGTTCAGATAAAAGATACAGTGGTATTTCGTCAATACCTTAATGAGATGCGTTCAACTTTTCCCTATGATGTTGTATTCGCATATGGTATTCCAGAAAAAGACAATAAGGGACGTCCTGCAAAGTCAGTTCCCTTATATGCTTTAAAAACTTATGGCCGTACACAAGCACCTCTTGAAGGTGATGCTATTTCTAATGCCAGCCAGGACTTTGACCAATACGGTAAAGTAGAAATTCGGATGGATATGAAAAGTTTTGGTGCCACAAAGTGGAAAGCCCTGACTGAAAAGAATGTTGGAAGACCAATTGCTATCGTATTGGATAATATCGTTTACTCAGCACCAAATGTTATCAATGCTATTCCAAATGGAACATCAACTATTTCAGGTGGCTATACACAACAGGAAGCACAGGACTTAGCAAACATTCTAAAAGCCGGTAAATTGCCAGCACCTGCCAAGATCGTACAAGAACAACAGGTTGGTCCCACACTTGGTAAAGATGCTATCCGCGGTGGATCAATGGCCTTTATAATTTCATTCGTTGTCATATTCCTGCTGATGCTGGTTTATTATAACACCAGCGGTTGGATCGCTAATATTGCATTGATACTAAACCTGCTGTTTACAGTTGGTGTGTTAGCCGGATTGGGAGCCACCTTAACAGCTCCGGGTATTGCAGGTCTTGTACTTACCATCGGTATGGCGGTAGATACAAACGTAATTATTTATGAACGTATCAAAGAAGAGCTTTCAAAAGGCAAAGGATACATACCTGCCATCAATGAAGGTTATAAACGTTCATTACCACCTGTATTGGATGCCCACGTTACAACTTTACTGACAGCCTTTATTTTATTCTCGTTTGGATTAGGACCGGTTAAGGGATTTGCGACAACGCAGATAATTGGTATACTACTTTCTTTGTTTTGCGGCATTCTTGTAAGCCGTTGGGTAACTGAATGGTTTACCAGTAAGAAAAGACATCTTGAATACTTTACTGGTGTTTCAAAAAGAATTTTCAAACATGCTAAATTCAAATTTATCG
>CAYVSH010000173.1:0-5525 GCA_964453625.1 uncultured Chitinophaga sp. | reverse complement strand
ATCCTTTGCCTGTTTGATGTGGTCGATGACTTTCATTGGGATGCAAAGCTAACGATGCAGGAGCATTAGTCAAAACAAGGTTAAATGATTCAGAAACCCTTTTAATAGAAGCCCAAACCGTATTTTTGCTTCCCATGGCAGTTACTATCGAAACCAAAGGACTTGTAAAAAAATACGGCAACCGGGTGGTTGTCAATCATGTTTCTTTTGAAGTAAAACAAGGAGAGATCGTAGGCTTATTGGGACCCAACGGTGCCGGTAAAACCACATCCTTCTACCAGGTGGTTGGCCTGGTAAAGCCGGATGAAGGAAAGGTTTTCTTTAATGATGTTGACATTACTTCACTGCCCATGTATAAAAGAGCCCAGTTGGGCATCGGTTACTTGCCACAGGAAGCATCGGTTTTTAGAAAATTGAGTGTGGAAGATAATATTGCCGCCATTCTTGAAATGACCAAACTTTCGAAACATGATCAGAAAACAAAACTGGAATCATTACTGAGAGAGTTTCGGCTGGAACATGTACGAAAAAGCAATGGTGATGTGTTAAGCGGTGGCGAAAGAAGACGTACAGAAATAGCCAGGGCCTTATCGGTTGATCCTAAATTCATTTTACTCGATGAACCTTTTGCTGGTATTGACCCGATAGCGGTGGAAGATATTCAAGCGATTGTGGCAAAGCTGAAATATAAGAATATCGGCATCCTCATTACCGATCATAATGTAACAGAAACCCTCTCTATTTGTGACAGAGCTTACCTCTTAATAGAAGGCAAGATATATAAACATGGTACAGCAGAAGAGTTATCCGCCGATGATGAAGTAAAAAGATTGTACCTGGGCAGAAACTTTGAGCTTAAACGCAAAGACTACCTGCATGAAGAAGCAAAAAACAATTTAGAGTAAAAATGTCTTTACAAGTTATAGCATTTGATGCCGATGATACCCTTTGGGTAAATGAACCCTATTTCAGAGAGATTGAAGAAAAATTTTGTTCATTACTTGAAGACTACCTGCCCCACCATACAGTAGCCAAAGAGTTATTCAAAACTGAAATTCAAAATCTTTCTTTGTATGGATACGGAGTGAAGGGTTTCATGTTATCAATGATTGAAACTGCCATGCGGGTCTCGAACAACACGGTGCCTTTGCACATTATTGAAAAAGCAATACAGTATGGGAAAGATCTGCTGGAAAAACCAATTGAGCTATTGGACAATATAGAAGAGGCCTTACAGCAGTTAAAAAAGAAATACAGGTTAGTTGTAGCTACAAAAGGTGACCTGCTGGACCAGGAGCGAAAACTAAAAAAATCTGATCTTGAACATTACTTCCATCACATTGAAATAATGAGTGATAAGCAGGAAGCTGATTATAAAAAACTGATTAAACATCTTGATATACAACCTGCCCAATTTTTAATGATTGGCAACTCTTTAAAATCCGATGCCATGCCTGTTTTAGCAATCGGAGGTCATGCAGTGCATATTCCCTATCACATTACCTGGGAGCATGAAAAAGTGGAACGACCTATTGATCATCCGAATTTCCGCCAGGTAACAAGTATAAAAGAATTAATACCTCACCTGCTTTCCTGATTTTCAGTTTAACTTGCTGCTTTTACGGACGCATAAATTGTGCTTATGGATTTTCAGCAGTTACCAAAAATTGAATTGCATCTTCATCTTGATTGCAGCCTTAGCTATAAGGTTGTTCAACAAATTGATCCGTCTATTACTTATGAATCTTACAAAGATTCCTTCATTGCACCGTCAAAATGCACCGACCTGCTGGATTATCTAAGCCGTGCTGTAAAAGGTTTTGAGCTAATGCAAACTAAAGAACAGTTACGACTGGTTACATTGGATTTACTTGAACAGTTAAAAGCAGATAATGTTATCTATGCCGAAATACGGTTTGCTCCATTACTACATACAGCAAAGGGGCTTACACCTGATGAGGTTGTGCAATCTGTAAATGATGCCCTGACCGAAGGAATAAAACAAACCGGAGTTGAAGCAAGGTTAATCCTTTGCACACTTCGCCATTATTCAGAAGAGCAGAGTATGGAAACCGTAAAGCTTGTTGAAAAATTTAAGGATACAAATGTTGTTGGATTTGATATTGCAGGTGATGAAGCCGGCTTTCCGGTGAAGAATCATATCAAAGCATTTACTTATGCCAAAGAAAAAGATATCCACTGCACTGCCCATGCCGGTGAAGCCAAAGGACCGGAAAGTGTAAGAGAAGTTTTGGAGCATTTTCATCCCACCCGTATAGGACATGGCACCCGAAGTGCGGAAGACGAATCTTTGCTGGCATTCTTAAAAAAAGAGAACATACATCTTGAAGTGTGCCCCACCAGTAATATTCAAACCAATGTTTTTGATAGGATTGAAGAACATGCCGCTGACAAGATTTTTAATGCCGGAGTTTCTATGAGTATCAACACCGATTCAAGAACCATCACACCTGTAACATTGACCAGCGAGTATGCATTATTAGAAAAAGTGTTTCACTGGAAAAAGGAACATTTTTTGAAATGCAATCTTGAAGCGGTTGAACACTCCTTTATTCCTTCTCCGCTGAAAGAGAAGCTAAAAAAAAGAATCAATAAAGGATTTGAAATTCATTAGTATCCTACTATTGCGGCAAAAGGGTATTGAAGTATTTCAGCGGAAAGAGTATCTTCATCAACGCTATTTCATAAACACTATTATGTGAGCTGGAATCCTTTTTTTGCAGTTTCTAAAAGATGTAAGAACTTTTTTGTACTTACTTTTCTTCTGTCCTGCACATGTTTTTCCGTTAACAGCCAGATTTCACCGATATTGACTGTACCTCAAGGTCATAAGGGGCAAGTAAGATCTTGTTTTTTTACACCAAATGACAATTATATAATTTCTACAGATGACGATCATGTATTAAGTATCTGGGATGGATCAGATGGGCGGCAGATCTTTACATTAAGAGACAGTTCAGCTTCCTTTAAGAAAATTGAGGTTAATAATCAATCCACATTTATAACAGCTTTAACAGATTCGGGAAGATTGTATTCCATTGACTTTCGGCTATTGAAGGATAAAGTAATTGCTGATAGTGTACCTGACTTTAGTATGAATCCTGTAACTAATACTATTTACTTCTATAAAAATTCCGGGAGTATTTATTCATATAGCCAAAACAATAACACACTAAGTAAAATAAAAACAATTTCTCCGCTTTTACCAGTCAAGATCATTGCTCTTTTATCAAATGAAATCTGCATCCAGGATGAATCCGATAAAGTGTACTTTGTAACCACAGTAACAGGAAAAACCCAGCAACTAATTGTTACAAATAATACCCGGCTTAAGCTTCAGGATTATCATCCGCTGAGTGGCAGAATATTATGCAGCAGTTTTGACGAGTATAATGACAGGGCTGTTTTTTATAATATTGATTCCCGCAGTCATTCAGTTAAAGAAGAAATTATTCTAACCAACCAATCTGTTAATCCTGAATGTGTTTATACAAATAGTGAAACCAAAATAATAGTCACTCGTTTGTCTGATGATCCGGATGGGTTTATCATATCCGGATCACCTGCCATTTACTCATTTAAAACCGGAAAAAAAGTCCGCCAGATTGATAGTGATTATGTTTTTTCAGCCACTGATCTTTTTATGAACTTCTCGAAAAGAAACATTATTACAAAAAACCACATTAACGGAAGCCAATTAGCTGTAACTATTAAATATGATTTTATTTCCGATACCTCATATTACATATTTCAAGAAGAAGGAATTGATGAAAACCGGCAAATTGCCTGTGGCAATAAAAGTAATAAGATAGCTGTTTTTGAAAAGACAGCACTACTACCGGCCATTTATCAGGAAGGAAGGATTATTAAAAACAATGCTGTCACTATAAAAAAATATGCTGACCTTAAGATCAGGTTTAACAAACAGGCACCCAATAAAACTGAAAACAAATCAGAAAAGAGATTTAGTTTTTTGCTCGCCGAAGAAACCCTGCTAAATGATTCTACCTTTTTAGCCACTTCTGATAGTGTTGATAAAGAATCCGGTTATTATTCTCACAGTATTTGCAAAGTGTTCAGACAACAGGATGGAACTATTACTGATAGCATAGAATTCCCGTATCATGAAATGGCACAGGTCTTCATGAACTCAAAAAATATTTTTTGGGGTTATCTGAATAAATTTTATGTACTTGATATTGCCTCGTTGCAAATTATTGACAGCATTATATATCAGCCGGATTTACTAGTCAGAAATTTGAGATTGAAAGGATCTTCCATAGTTATTAATAAAAGCAGTGGTTATAAATCAGACGTTTATGACTTTGTAAAGAAAGTCATGTTAGATACTTCTTACATAGAAGAATCGTCTCTACTTAAGCCAATCGATGAAATAAACTATTCACACCGTACTGAAGGATTTTTTCCTGATATTACAGGAAAAGACTATGACTATTTAAATAATACAACTTGGGAATATCCATTTTTCTACAATAGAGTAGATACTGTAGCAATTTTTGATACGACAGGAGAAATATCTTCTTACCAGGCAGTTCAACAAGTTCCTTACTTAAGAATCACTAAAACCAAAGACACTACCCAATTATATCCAAGGGATATTGCCGAAAAAATCAGAGAATTGCCTGTACAACAGGTTCGATCCTGGAAGAATGACTCTTATATTATACTCACCCGAAGCAATAAGCTTTTTCTTTACTCCTATCCTTATGACTCTGTAACAAGAGAATTATCACTTGTAACCAATGAACATTCCCGGCTATTTATTCACTCCGACAAAATATTTGTTTCAAATGAAAACAGAAACGATACTTATATAATTGATATTGAAAACAACAGTATTTTATCTCATCTGAAAGGATTCTTTAACCCATTGATCTCCCAAACAGCAGGATTGGTTGTACTGCAAGATGCCGCTTTTGGAAACTTTTATATTTATAATGCAGACAATTACCAGTTTGTTTCAACAATCACAGCTTTCTCTAAAACGGATTATATAGTCAATACTTCCAGCGGTTTGTTTGATGGTACAGATAAAGCCATTGAAAATCTCTACTTTCTTTATAATGATACCGCGGATAATAAAAAACCATGGAAAACTATTGACCTTACACAGTTAAAAGCAAAATATTTTATACCAGGGTTGTGGAACAAGTTAATATCAGGTGATTCTACAGATCTTCCGGATGTTGAGAGCATTAAAAATATTTCCTTATCTCCTGATATAATTACGGACAGTTCTTTCTCATTCAAAAAACCATACAATATCACTTTAACAGACAGAGGGGGCGGTATTGGTACTGTAAGAATCCTTATCAACGGCAAAGAAGTAATAGCAGATGCCAGGAATAAAGGCTTAGGCAATGCTAAAAAAATAAGCCTTGCTATAGATCTGAATCCTTACAGGAAATATTTTGACAAGGGCAATAATTCCATCCAGGTATTTTGCTCGAATATTGACAGCAGTCTTACTTCCCGTGGTATTA
>CAYVSH010000172.1:0-5558 GCA_964453625.1 uncultured Chitinophaga sp. | reverse complement strand
GTACTTCGGTAGAACGTACATCCAACGTAATTGATATTTATAAACTGGCAGATGCTTATGAGATGCCAGCTGATACTATCGATGGAATGAGCCCTGAAGCGGTGCATGAAGGTGTGGGCCGTGCAGTGAAAAGAGCAAGAGAAAAAGGCGGACCTACTTTATTAGAAATTAAAACATATCGCTATAAAGGCCATTCGATCAGTGATCCGCAGAAGTACAGAACCAAGGATGAAGTGGATGAATACAAGAGTAAAGATCCTATTCAAATGGTCTTAAAAACCATTTTGGATAACAAATTTGCAACTCAAGAGGAGATTGATGTGATCAATAAAAGAGTAGATGATATTGTAGCTGAGTCTGTAAAGTTTGCTGAAGAAAGCCCTTGGCCTGATGATGATGAAGTGTTGAAAGATGTATATGTAGATCAGAACTATCCTTTTATCGTTGATTAATAAAAAATAAAACAAGCAAATAAAAACAAAACAATGGCAGACAAGAAAAATGTGCAGGATGTGGATTCAGGTGAAGTGATCGTAGCAAAAGCGAAAGATTTCTGGGAAAGGTATAGTAAGCCACTGATGATCGCATCTGTGGTTATCATATTAGGTGTCGGTGGATGGTATGGCTACCAGAGTTTCGTAAAGAAACCAAAAGAAACCAAAGCTGCAGAAGTGATGTTCAAAGCAGAAGAATATTTCCGTACAGATTCTATCCAGTTGGCATTGAATGGTGACGGACAAAACTGGGGTTTCCTTAGAGTGATTGATAAGTATGGCGGAACAGATGCTGGTAATCTTGCCCGTTTCTATGCCGGTGCTTGTTACATAAAGCTGAACGAAAATCAAAAAGCAATTGATCAGTTAAAGAAATTCAGTACCAGTTCAAAACCAATACAGGCAAGAGCTTATAAGCTAATGGCTGATGCTTATGCAGACCTTGGTAAGAATAAAGAAGCTTTTGATTATTATAAAAAAGCAGGCCATCATTTTACTGATGATGAAATTAACTCTGCCGAGGCTCTGTTTATGGGTGCATACCTGGCCATGCGCAGTTTAAATGATACCAAAGCTGCCATTGAATTGTTTAAAGAGATCAAAGAAAAATATCCAAGAACTGACTTTGCAAGAGATGCTGATAATTATCTTGCACAGATGGGAGTGTACAGTACTGAAAATTAATTATGGCTGAAGTAACAGATAGTAAATTATTACATATCGATACGGGCATTCTGAAAAAGGATGCCTGTATTGTTTTGGTAAAAACCGAGTGGAACGCTGCAATTGTTGACCAGTTGGAAAGAGGTTGTATTGCTGAGTTGGAGAAACTGGGTGTAAAGAAAATTGTTATCATCACCGTTCCGGGTGCATTTGAAATTCCTTTTGCCATAAAGAATCACTGGGAAAATTCCGGGAAAAAAAATAAAGCAGATGCATTTATAGCTTTGGGTTGTGTGATTAAAGGGGATACTCCGCACTTTGATTATGTGTGCAAGGCTATTACAGATGGTGTGATACAATTGAATCTGAGCTTACCGGTTCCAACTATATTTGGAGTGCTTACCGTTAATACTGAAGAACAGGCTATGGAAAGAATTGGTGGCAGGCATGGTCATAAAGGTGAAGAAGCAGCTATAACTGCCATAAAAATGATTGCCCTTATAAATCCACAAAAAAAATAACCGGTTGAATGTTCAGCTTTTCATACCATGCTTTGTAGACCAGCTTTATCCTGACACAGCTTTTAACATGGTTAAAGTGCTGGAGAAAGCCGGCTGTACTGTTAGCTATAATTCTTCACAAACCTGTTGTGGTCAGCCGGCCTTCAATGCAGGATTCAGGGACGAAGCAAAATCTGTGTGCAGTAAATTCATTAAGGACTTTGCAGATGCAGATTGTATTGTCACGCCAAGTGCAAGTTGTGCCGGGTTTGTACGAAATTATTATACAAAACTGTTTGATAACTCATCGGTGCATAATGAAGTAAAGGATCTTACCAGTAAAATATTTGAGTTCTCAGAGTTTTTAATTGATGTTCTGAAGGTAGAAGATGTGGGAGCTGTATTAAAAGGTAAAGCTACTTACCATGATTCCTGTGCTGCTTTACGGGAATGTAAAATAAAAGATGAACCAAGAAAGTTGCTTTCAAAAGTAAAAGGCCTTGAACTGCTTGAAATGAATGATGTGGAAACATGTTGTGGCTTTGGCGGAACATTCGCAGTAAAATTTGAAGCAATATCTATTGCTATGGGCGAGCAAAAAGTTGATAATGCTTTAGCTACTGATGCAGACTACCTTATCTCTACTGATCTTTCATGTCTGATTCATTTACAGGGTTATATCAATACAAAAGGATATAAGTTAAAGACCATGCATATTGCCGATGTGCTTGCTTCGGGTTATTAAAAAACGAAACCGGTATCATGACTGACACCGGCTCCTTTGCTGTAAACAATACTCAACTTTATTTTGGTAACAACACATGGTCTATCACATGTATCACACCATTGCTCTGGTAAACATCTTTAATAGTAATTTCAGCCATTCCTCCATTTTCATCTTTTAGGATGTATTTGTTTCCTTTTCTCATTATATATAATTTACCACCTGCAACTGTAGTTAATTCTGCAGTTCCATTTCCTTCTTTAATCTTGTCCTTAATTGCATCGGCATCCAGTTTACCAGAAACTACATGATAGGTGAGGATTCCAGTAAGCTTTGCTTTATTCTCTGGTTTTACAAGTGATTCAACAGTACCGGCAGGCAGCAGATTAAAAGCCGCATTGGTAGGTGCAAATACAGTGAATGGGCCAGCGGTCATCAATGTTTCAACCAAACCGGCAGCCTTTACAGCAGCAACCAGCGTAGTGTGATCTTTAGAATTAATTGCATTTTCTACTATGTTTTTTGATGGATACATGGCTGCACCTCCGACTTCTACAGTTTTTTCTTTCATCATATTTTGTGCAAAAGAAAGATTGAAGGCAAATGCCGCCATCAGAAGAAGTCCGGCTGATTTTAATGATTTCATGAGTTTTAGTTTAAAATTTATTTTTATAAGGATGAACAGTAACAGGTACGGTGTATCTTGTTGTTTCAGATTTCTAAATATGAAATATAAATTGTACAGATGGCTGTATTTTTAAAAACCAAATAAAAAATTTGACTGTATGGCATATTGGCTTGCAAAATCAGAACCTTCTGTTTACAGTTGGGACGACCTTGTTAACGAAAAACAAACCTGCTGGAGTGGCATCAGGAATTATGCCGCCAGGTTACATTTGAAAAATATGAAGAAAGGGGATGAGGTTTTTTTCTATCATAGCAATGAAGGAACAGAGATCGTTGGTATTGCCAAAGTAATAAAAGAAGCTTACCAGGACCCAACGACACCTGATGAACGTTGGGTAGCTGTTGACTTAAAGCCGGTTAAAAAACTAAAAAACCCTGTTAGCCTCGCCTCAATCAAGAAAAATAAAAAGCTTGCCAACATGGCTTTGGTAAGAATTGGCAGACTTTCTACACAGCCAGTTACCGATGAAGAATGGAAAATTGTGATGGAGATGGCGGGGGAGAAAGTATAAAAATCTGTATATAACAATGCAAAAAAAGAAATTGGTCATTCTTTCAGGAGCTGGCATCAGTGCTGAAAGCGGTTTGCGGACATTCCGTGACAGTGACGGTCTTTGGGAAGGATATAATGTGGAAGATGTGGCCACACCTGAAGCATGGAGAAGGAATCCCCAACTTGTCCTGGATTTTTATAATGAACGTAGAAGGAATGTGGCCGCAGCAAATCCAAATGCAGCACATTTTGGCCTGGCGGAATTGGAAAACGACTTTAATGTAACCGTCATAACACAAAATATCGATGACTTACATGAAAGGGCAGGATCTACTAATGTATTACACTTGCATGGTGAAATATTTAAAATGCGGAGTGAATCGGATGATGAACTGGTGTCGGAAATCAGAGGTGATATCAAGCTGGGTGATCTGGCAACTGATGGAAGACAATTGCGGCCATTTATTGTTTGGTTTGGAGAGCCGGTTGTAATGATGGAGAGGGCCGTGGAAGTAGTTTATACTGCTGATGTATTTGCTGTGGTGGGTACTTCGTTGGCGGTTTATCCCGCAGCTGGATTAGTTAATTATGTTGCCGCTAATACACCAAAATATATTATTGATAAAAAGATACCCTACACTTCGCCAATGAGAAACCTGACATTAATAGAAAAACCGGCAACAGAAGGGATAGGTGATTTAAAGAGGATGTTACTAAATTGATCTTTCTCCGCCTTCTGCCCCATAAAATATTACCCAGGTGGAAAAATCAATTGTAAAGTTTTCAAACCTGTGTTCAATACCAGCTGGAACAAATAAAACATCATTTGCCTGGCAGGAAACCCTTTCGTTATTTCTGATAAATGTCCCGGATCCGCTGGCTATGATGTATAACTCATCCTGTAAATGTGGTTTCTGAAGATCAACTTTCTCAGGCTTGTAGAATTCTACTTTCATCGTACCATGCTGCATTACAGTTGTAAATTTCTGCAATGCTTCCCGGCTTAACTGTTCAGTAGCTTCTTCCAGTGAAACTTTTATTTTCATGAAACCATATTTATTCTTTCATCAAATTTTATGTTGTGTGATTCCAGTTCTTTCAAAACCGGTTCATAAATTTCTTTTGCAGTAGGAATATGCAGACCGGTTAGCTTTATTTTTCCTGTTAATATCAGTTTTGCAGCAATACCTAATGGTAGTCCTACAGTTTTTGCCATGGCCGTCCGTAAACTGTTTTCTCCTTTTACTACCAAAGAACTGTTGATTACAGATCTCTTACCATTTAATTCATATTCTATTTCATGCAGCATTACAATCATGTCCTTATCATACGGCCGAAGGGCTAATTTTTTTTCAACCGCAAACTGAAGAATATCTGCAGGACTGCAAACGCCTTTATTCACTAGAGTCTCCTTGTCATCAAGTCCTAAAAAGAAAAGTTGTTTAAGGGTAAGGTTGGCTTCATGCATTTTATGTGCAAGAATTGACGCAGCCCTGTTTTTTACTTCGTCAATTTCTACTTCTTCTATGTTGCCCTTTGCATCTGCTGCCATAAATGTTTCAGGTAATTCTTCGCCATCTTCTGCTGATTCATTTTCCGCTTCCATAAGTTTCATCAGGTTCTCAAGCATATTTTTTGTCTCTGCAAAGCTTTCAGTTAGCTGGTTATTCAACCATTCACCAAAGCCATTTTTATCCATATGTTCCTTGAAGACCTCTTGCAATGTTTTTCCATTGGTATCATACTCGGTTTGTTCGTCTGTAAGTTTAAGGTCAATAATATTTTTCCAGCCATACATAAAGTCGGGGTGGCGTAAAGTTGTTCGGATAAAAGTGGGAACATCCTGCAAACCATAAAGGGATGTATAACCAAGTGAGTCACGATTGGGATACCAGCTTAAATATCCGATCTCTGGTATCTCTACCATTTTTTCATTGGTGAACAATTTTTCATATTTTAATCTTATCTCTTCTCCGTTTTCCCTATAATGTGCACCG
>CAYVSH010000171.1:0-5640 GCA_964453625.1 uncultured Chitinophaga sp. | reverse complement strand
AAGCTGATCAAAGACTAAATATTATAAATTTTCCAATATAATAGTTACTCACTCCCTCCTGAAAGTATTATCCTTTTTTATACCTTCATATTTCTTTTCATTATGTCCTGTCATACATTTTAAATCATAATAAACAAATTATGACACAGTTTGAAGAAATACGGGATCAACAAAAACAAACCTGGAATAAATTTTCTTCAGGATGGAAAAAATGGGATGACCTGACCATGGGATTTCTAAAACCGATTGGAGATGAGATCATCGCCAGTATTAATCCGTCAGGTAACCAATCAATTCTTGATGTAGCTTCAGGCACTGGTGAACCGGGACTGACCATTGCTGCTATGCTTGATGGCGGCAAGGTTATCCTAACCGACCTGGCAGAGGAAATGCTTGAAATAGCAAAAGAAAATGCAGAGGTAAAGGGAATTAAGAATATTGATATTAATGTCTGCGATATTTGCGACCTGCCTTTTACCGACAATAGTTTTGATAGCATTAGTTGCAGGTTTGGCTTTATGTTTTTTCCGGATATGCAAAAGGCAGCCAATGAAATGAACCGGGTTTTGAAACCAGGAGGGAAAATTGCAACTTCAGTCTGGGATATCCCCGAAAAAAATTTTTGGGTGACAGCTACAATGGGGACTATTATGAAAAATATGGACCTGCCACCAAATCCTACAGGTGCACCGGGTATGTTCCGTTGTTGTAAACCCGGTTTAATGAAAGAGATTTTTGAAAATGCAGGGTTTAAGAACATTGTTGAAAAAGAGATTTCAACAAAGCTAAGATCGGGTACTGTAGAAAGGTACTGGGCCATGATGACCGAAGTTGGAGCCCCGATAGTAGCTGCACTTAGCAAAGCAGATGATGCACTGAAAGAGAAAATACGCAAAGAAGTATTCGAATTGGTAAAACAGAAGTATCCTGATGGTGAAATTGCCATTGATGCAAGTGCCATCGTAATCAGTGCTGAAAAATAAAAGCAACTCAACCATTTTTCTCACCGTCAATGCAGTTAATTTTACATTCACAAAATAATTTGAATGAAGTATTTCTTTATAGCCATATACCTGGCGATACCTGTTTTTTGCTTTTCCCAAGTCAATATCAATAAGACCAGTGCAGAAATAAAAAAAGAGTTACAGTTTTTAAAAAAGGAAAAAACAACTGCAAAGGTTTCTTACAAAGAAACAGACAGCACTTTGATAGTTACTGTGACAAAAAAAGGAACCGACAGCTACTCCCACTTCTTTGCATTCGATAAGAACGACTCCTGTAAAATCGAAAAAATAACATTTACCTGCGACTCTTGTTTTGCCAGAAGACTGGAATCAATTTTAAAAATCGAAAATACAGGTTGGAAAAAAATAAATGAGAACCAGTATGTCTCAAAATTTGAGGAATATCTTATGATAGAGTTACCAGTGGATAAAAATGCCTACACTATTTCTATTTTACGAATGGAGTGGTCAAAACTACTTTATGATATACTGATGGGCAAAAAGTAATTTCTATTTTTCCAGCAAACCATCATCCCTCCATTGCTTAAAAGCATTGATCGTACTATCGCTAAGTTTTGCAGTCTTTTTAAATGGCATAAAACCCCTTTCACCAGGATTCAATTCTATACGGCGAATAATTTCATCAATGTCTGTTTTTACACTTGCATAAGTATCATATGCCTTTTTAATTCCTCCCTTTGAAGGGATATGACAGGGTGAACAATTATCCTGAATTAAGACTGCTATTCCAGATTCGTAAGTTGATTTAGGAGGTGGTACTGTTTCAGTTGTGCCTGTACTTTTTTTAGAAGGGTTACAATAGCTGAAAGCAAGCACCATTCCCAGTAAAAAGAAGAGGACAAGAAATTTTCTCATGATTAACGTATTTAAAGCTAAATATATTCAATCTTCTGAATAATAAGAATGAAATCGTATGATTGGTACAGGAAGGTTGCTAGTTGTTTGAATGAGATCAAAAAAAGATTTTGCATCCAAGTAAGGAAAACACTCGTCACATTATCTTAATAAATACAAAAAATCGCAAACCCGTATTTTTGTCAAAATAAAATCATGTACAGGATATTTATAATAGTATTGGCATTATCGTTAACAACGGCTTCACCGGCTCAACAAAACCTTTCCCGTCCAAAACTGGTTGTTGGAATTGTTGTGGACCAGATGCGATGGGATTACCTGTACCGCTACTATGAACGATACAACAAAGACGGAGGTTTCAAAAGAATGCTTAACCATGGCTTTACATGTGAGAACACATTTATACCATATGCCCCCACAGTGACCGGCTGTGGACACAGTACAATTTTTACAGGTTCTGTTCCTGCCATTTCTGGTATTACAGGGAATGCATGGTGGGATAGTGAAAAAATGCGGACTGTTTACTGTTCGGAGGATAATACAGTAAATACCGTCGGAAGCAATTCAACAATGGGTAAAATGAGCCCTGCAAATTTATTGGTAACCACTATTTGTGATGAACTCAGGTTAGCGACTAATTTTAAAAGCAAAGTAGTTGGCGTTGCCATTAAAGATCGAGGAGGCATTCTTGCAGCCGGTCATAGTGCCAATGCAGCTTACTGGTATGACCCTACAGTTGGCAATTGGATAACCTCAACATTTTACATGTATGAATTGCCTAAATGGGCAAGTGAATTCAATAATAGAAAACTGGTAGATAAGTATTACACTGACGGATGGAACTTACTATACCCTGCGAATACTTATACACAAAGTACAGAAGATGATAAGCCATACGAAGCAAAACCGTTTGGTGCAAAATTTCCATATGATCTGAAAAAATTTATTGGAAAAGATTTTTCAAAAGTATCTACTACCCCAATGGGCAATTCTTTAACTGCGGAGTTTGCAAAAGCAGCCATTACCGGCGAAAATTTAGGCGCCGACGACATTACAGATTTTCTTACTATCAGCTTCTCATCGCCAGATTATATTGGGCATACTTTCGGACCAAATTCAGTTGAAAGCGAAGATGGTTTTCTCCGCCTGGATAAGGAGTTAGGCGATTTCTTAAACTTCCTTGATAAAAAAGTAGGGAAAGATCAATACACTGTTTTTCTTTCTGCTGACCATGGTGTTGCTCATATACCAGAATTTATGAAAGAGAACAAACTTCCTGCTGGCCGTGTAATGATGTCGAATGTGATCAAGTTACTCAACAAAACACTTTTAGAAAATTTTAAGATCAGTAACCTAATTGTCAGCGATTATAATTACCAGTTACACCTGAATCATCCGGCAATTGATTCAGCGAAACTTGACAAGAAGGAACTCATTGACTGGATCATTGAATACATGAGTGTTGAGCCTGGAATTGACAGGGTTTTTGCTCTTGAAGACCTGAATATGGTTCCACTAAACAGTACTATCCGAAAACTATTGAATAATGGGTATTATCCAAAACGTAGTGGTGATATTCAACTGATATTAAAACCTAATTACATTGAATCTTGGGGAACCACCGGCACAACACATGGATTGTGGAATCCATATGATACACACATTCCATTACTTTGGTATGGATGGGGAATAAAACAGGGTAAAACCAACCGTGAAACTTACATGACAGATATTGCAGCCACAGTAGCAGCCTTGTTAAAAATTCAAATGCCAAATGGCAGTGTAGGGCAGGTGATTTCTGAAGTAATCAAATAAACTTTCTGAATTTCTGGTTAAATTGTAAATTCAATGCTGCTGAAAATTAACCACCAAAAAACCTTGATATGAAAAAGATTAAACCTCTCTTCATTTCTCTCATTCTTTTACATGGTTTTTATAGTATTGGACAACCACAAAAAGTTGACAGCCTCAAATTTTTTACAGATGAGCAAGTAATAGAAATGAAGTTAACAACGGATATTAAGGGTTTACAATCCCAAAAGGGTGAAGATATATTCCAGGAAGGCTCTGTTGAAATGAAGTTCCCTGATGGAACAGTCGCAACTGAAAATATACAAGTTGGTGCAAGAGGAAAATTCAGAAGAGGTTATTGCCGCATCCCGCCAATGATGTTAAATTTTCGGTCACCCGGCTCCTCATTGAACGATCTTGGAAAATTAAAATTAGTGATCAGTTGTGGATTAAAATCCGGAGATGAAGAGTTATTGCTGAAAGAATATCTTATTTATAAAATTTACAACCTGCTTGAAGATAAAAGTTTCCGTGTAAGACTGTTACACACAAACTATATTGATTCCCGTAACAGGATAAAACCATTTACACAATATGCCTTTCTAATAGAAGATGATGCCGAAATGGCAAGAAGAAATGGTTGTAAGAAAAAAGATCATCCACCATATCTTACAGAATCCACTAACAGGGAAATGATGACATTTGTATCCGTCTTTCAGTACTTTATTGGAAATACAGATTGGTCTGTACCCAATAATCATAATATAAAGCTCATATTTGATAGGAACAATGATGCTGCTTTACCTTATGCAATACCATATGATTTTGATTATTGCGGTCTGGTAGACGCTGCCTATGCAATACCTAATGAGATCATTGGAACTGAAAAAGTAACTGAAAGGGTCTATCGGGGATTCCCAAGAAGAATGGAAGAGATACAGACGGTACTTAATGTTTTTAAAGAAAAAAAAGAAAAGATATATGCCCTTATCAATAATTTCTCTTTGCTGAGTGAAAGAACCAGAAAAGGTATGATAAGTTACCTTGATGATTTTTATAAAACCATAGAAAGCAATGGACAGGTAAAAAGCATTTTTATTGACGGTGCCCGGACAAGTTGATTGAAGTAATAAATAAAAAAAATATGGAACTAAAAGAACAATTTGAAAAAGCAGCCACAGATAGCAAATCTCTGCCTTCAAAACCGGACAACAACACATTACTGCAACTATACTCATTATACAAACAGGGAAGTATTGGCGATGTAAATTCCGAGCCGCCTTCCAATCCATTTGACTTTGTAGCAAAAGCAAAATTTGATGCCTGGAATTCACTGAAAGGCAAAGCACAGGAAGAAGCGATGCAAGAATATGTCGACCTTGTGAATAAACTTAAAGGCTAACTGATTTAGACGTGTTGCCAGATATAACTGTATTGTAGTAACTATCCATCATTTTACCGATAACCGGGAAACTGAATTTTTCTTTAGCTTCTCTTGCTATCTTCTGATGGTCATAGTTAGTTTTCCTCAATAGCATATGCTGCATTGCATTAGACAAAGCTTCTTCATCATTTGTATTGATCACTATTGAATTTTTCGAATTGACCAACTCTGGTATCCCTCCAACATTAGTTGCAATAACAGGAAGCCCACAGCAAAGTGCTTCACCAATAACACAAGGAGAATTTTCGATAATGCTGAACAATACCAGGCAATCAGCTAATTGCATTTCAATAGCCACCTCCTCATAAGAAACTTCCCCGGTAAAACGTATGACATCTTTCGGAAATTCTTGTTGATCAGCATAACTTCTAATTTCACTATCAGCAGATCCAACTAATACCAATTGAGCATCCATATTACCAGTAAGAAATTTTTTAAAGGAATTCAATATCCCTTTTACATTTTTTAGCCGTACCATATTGGATACATGGAGAAACCTGAACTTCGCAGGTGCTTTTTCTTTAT
>CAYVSH010000170.1:0-5652 GCA_964453625.1 uncultured Chitinophaga sp. | reverse complement strand
CACAGATAGGCAACAATATTTCCATCCGGATCAGTACCACTACCAGAAAGTATAACAGAGTTTGTTGGTAAGGTGATGTTTTGATCTGGTCCTGCATTGGCAGTTGGCGGAATATTCGCACCAACCGGGTTAACCGTAACTTGCATAGTATCTCTTCCGAAAGCGCCATTGTTGTCGGTAACTCTTAATTCAAAAAGATAAACACCCTGCACCAGGCCAGTCACCGAAGTGGCAGCTGTGCCTGGATTAGTAATTGTACCTGCAGCAGGTCCTGAAACCTTTGTCCACAGATAGGCAACAATATTTCCATCCGGATCAGTACCACTACCAGAAAGTATAATAGAATTTGTTGGTAGGGTAATGGTCTGATCAGGTCCTGCATTAGCTGTTGGTGCAATATTTCCTGGATTTATAACAACGTTGGCAGATGCTGAAGAAATACATCCAGCGGCATTAGTTACCGTAAAAGTATATGTTCCCGGGGCAAGTCCTGAGATGGTTGTTGAAGTACCTGTTCCGGTTGTTGTTACACCGCCGGGTGATCTTGTTATAGTCCATGTTCCTGAGGCGGGTAAACCGCTTAAAACAACACTACCTGTACCTCCAGCACCAGTTGGTTGGGTTATAGTACCAACAATCGGAGCAGCCGGAGCAGCCGGCGCAGCATTAATGACCACATTGGCCGATGCAACAGAAGTACATCCTGCAGCATTGGTAACGGTAAAAGTATATGTGCCTGCAGCCAGGGCAGAAATAGTTGTTGAAGTACCTGTTCCGGTTGTTGTTACACCGCCGGGTGATCTTGTTATAGTCCATGTTCCTGAGGCGGGTAAACCGCTTAAAACAACACTACCAGTAGCAACAGTGCATGTTGGTTGGGTTATTAATCCAACAATCGGTGGTGTCGGAGCTGAAGATGCCCCACCATACTCGGCATAACCCATATCAGGAGCAGTTCCATTATATGGAAGCCCTACATTTATTCCGGCATCAATACAAGGAGAAGCAGCTTGTAAAGTAAAATAGCCGCCACCTACAAATAAAGGATTTCCGGTAATATTGTTATTAACAGTAGCTCCAGGCCAACTGGGGGCATTGTTACCATTCAGATAGCCATCATTATGCGTTATAAGTACATTGGACTGAACCGGGGCGGCATTTGCCAGAACCCAGGAGCCCCCAAAACCCTGGGCAATGTTATTCCTTATATACAGCCCATTGATATTACCATTCTGTTGAGATGTAAATTCAATTGCCTGGCCAATTGGATTACCCGTAGCGGCAATAATTGTGTTATTGTAAATTTGAAGATTATTGATCTGCGGATCATCTGTTCCTTCGGAGATTGCACCAATTGCAAAACGGTTTCCAATGCCACTGCCGTTGTACATATTTGTGAACAGGTTATTTCTGATTACATTGTTAACCAAATAACTGTAACCTCCTGCCGGGGTACCGCCTGGAGCCGGATTATTTCCACCTGAATTATTTACGCCCCTTGTATTAAATGTTATTCCATAAGTTTTATTATTTATTATGTTGTTTTCAATAAGTATCGATTCTGTACGGAACTCCAGAATAATTCCTCCTTCCACTTTAGTATTCTGCACAGCATGAGTAATGTTATTATTATGTATCCATGCAGAAAATGCATATGTGCCTTTATAATTATAGTTTAGGTCTATGGCACCCTGGATAGTATTATCATAAATTTCAAGTCCGAAAATATTAAACAGCTCGATAGCAAAATCCCAGTCGCCATTTTCCCCTGGATAGTTACCAACATATGGGGCCTTGGTAAGAATGTTATTGTAGATCTTTACTCCCTTCAGCCAGCCTTCATCCCAGTATTTAATCGGCCAGCCGTTTTTGAAATTGACACGCTGATTTTGAATGATGGTGTTATTGTAGATTTCCATTCCCTGCTGCCCTCCAATATTCAGGCAACCCGCTCCATAATTACCCACATTCGTGGCACAATTCAAAACCGTATTGTTGTAGAATTTGTTGCCTGTTGCATAATTACCGGGATCACTATGGGGGTCATTAGCATCATTTCCATCAAATATAATTCCTCTGTCCTTGAAGTTAATGATCCTGCAATCATGGATAACAACATTACTTCTACCGCCAATCCAGATACCTATCCATGTTTTGTAATTTGCTTCGCTAACATACTGTCCATCAAAAGTTACACCCGATATAGTTTGGTTGCCATTCGTATTTTGGGGAGAAGATAAACTTAAAAAAGTACTCCATTGACCAGTCATATTACTGAGTATAATGGTAGTATTCATGCCTTCGCCTTCAATACTTACTCCCCTTGCAAGGTTACTAGACTGTGTTTCAGTATAAGTGCCTGCATTTATATGAATAATATCACCTACAGCTGTAACTGTTGAAGTAGCTTTGAAAAGTGTTCTCCAGGGATTTGCGGCAGACCCATTACCTGTGGCATCATTACCTGTAGGGCTTATATAATAGGTTGCAGCTTTTGTAATTCCGCTTAGAAAAAGCGAGATTAGCAGTAAAAATACTTTCATAGAATATCAAGATTTATTGGATGGTTTTTTTTATAAACGCAGCATATATAGATTTAGTATTTATTTGCTTTATTTCTACACGTGCCATAGTGCTAATAAAAAACCCGGGTTAATAATTAAGGTGCATTTTGCAAAAATAATGCCTGTATTTTATTCAAAAACCCACTTTAAAGTTGAAATTCTAGACTAAAAAAAGCATATTTTATATATGCTCATTTGAAAAATGTATAAATGTGTGAAAATAAATATATGGGTCAATTCAATTACGCTAGATTGATGACATGGGTAATCAAAAAGTTTGAAAATGTTGATAAAAAGACAAACTTTGTTGATAAACAGCATAATTTAAACGCTTAAAAATATTTTTTAAAAAACCTGCATTACAGAAAATAATCACCAAAAAACTGCTGAAATAGAATAATTAAGGTCATGTGGAAAAAGTCATGAAGTAATGCAACTTTTTCATTTGCTTAAAACCGGAAATTCTGATCAATAAAGAGATGCGGCTGGTATTATAGCACTATTGACTGATTTTTTGGAAGAAAAATATTCCAGAACGACCACTTTAATTTTATTTCTATACTTTTAATATTTATAAATACAATAAATATTGAATAATTCAGTTTTTGATACTTATTGTTAAAGGATAATATTGAATCTAAAATGAAATAATTTGTTTTCCAAAACCTGATGTGGTAAGGATATAAATGTGATTCAAATGTTTTTTTGAAAAAGGGAATCAGTAAAATATATTTATTTAGGATCAATCTGATTATTATTGTGTTCGGGCAGCAGATAATATCAGTTAACACAAAATCTAGCATTCGGCCATATGAAAAGAAAAACTTTTCTATTAACTACAGGCGCTGCTGTTCTGGCTATTGCTTCTGTACCTGTTATCAGATACTATGTAAAAGGAACAAAGTCTTACGATCCATTGATAATGCCACATGAACTTGGCAGTTTCTGTGATGAGCAAACCATTCGTGAGATTGGGAAGCAATATGGAAAACTGGTACCCCATGAATTTGAAAAGTCCAGGCTTCAGCAAATATTGCTGACAGACAATAGCGGCAAATTAATTGAAGCATCAGATAAGCCTCTGGTACTTGACCTGCTGGACAAAAAAACTCTTGATGACTTTACAGGGTATAAAATACACATTTTAAACGGGTGGGTTATTTCTACAACAGAAGCACGGCAATGTGCACTATTTTCACTAACCTGACTAAATTGAAGATATTCATATGCATATTGATGCCAGACAATTAGATAATCAATCTGTAATAGAAGGAGATATTTGTATCATAGGCGCTGGCGCCGCAGGCATAAGTATGGCCTTAGATCTTGAAAAAACTGCTCTTAAAGTTATTCTTTTGGAAGGTGGTGGCTTTGAGTATGATGACCGTGTGCAGGAGTTATATAACGGAAAGTTAACGGGGCATCCCTATTATCCTATGAAGGCAAGCCGCTTACATTATTTTGGTGGGAGTTCAGGTCATTGGGGGGGGATGTGTTCAACATTTGATGACATTGATTTTGTGAAAAGAGATTGGGTGGAGAATAGCGGATGGCCAATTAAAAGAGAAGAGATTGCCACATTCTATCCAAAGGCACATGATATTTTAGATCTTGGTCCTTTTGAGTGGGGGACTAAATACTGGACAGAACAAAACAATAAATACAAACTTCTTCCTCTTGATAATGATGTTATATGGAGCAAGATGTGGCATTTCAGTCCGCCAACCAGGTTTGGAAATAAGTATAAAGATGCAGTAGTGAATGCCAGGAATATTCATTTATATACTTATGCCAATGTGGTAGACATACACGCCAATGAAAATATTTCTTCCATTAATGAAGTAACCGTAAAAAATTACGCCGGAAAAACACATACAGTTAAAGCAAAGCGTTTTGTTCTGGCTTGTTGTTCCATTCAGAATGCCAGGATTTTGCTGTCTTGTAATAAACAGGCTCCAAAGGGTATTGGCAATGATAATGACCTGGTAGGCCGGTATTTTATGGAGCACGTGGAAATAAAAACCGGGGAAATGTGGCTGAACCATACCGACCCGCTCTTGTTTTATCAGATGGATGATAAAACAAAGATCCGTGCCGAATTGGCCATTTCGCCTCAAAAGCAGGAAGAGTTAAAAGTGTTGAACGGATCGATATCGTTGATGCCGTTGGCTATGTCCAAAAACACCATTCCTTCAATAAAAATCTGGTCTGAAGAAGATCCACGCAAAGCACTGGATACATTTCATAAATATTCTGCTCTTGATAAAAGAAATTACATAGAAAAAATATTCTCTAAGGGATTTTACCAGTCTTATGGATTATTTACAAGGTGTGAACAATTACCTAATCCCGATTCCAGGGTTGTCTTGAGTGATGAAATAGATGAGCTGGGTATGCCAAGAGCCAATTTACACTGGGCTTTATCACCAATTGATAAAAAGACTGTGCTTACTATTAATAAACTCCTGGGCCAACAGGTAGGTGCTGCCAGGCTGGGCAGAGTTAAGTTATACGATTTCCTGCTTGATAATGATGAACTGTTACCGGATTACACAAGCGGCGGATGGCATCATTTAGGAACAACCAGAATGAGTGATGACCCTAAAACAGGAGTTGTGGATGCTAATTGTAAAGTACATGGTATCGATAATTTATTCATAGCCGGGGCCTCTTGCTATCCTACCGGCGGGGCTGTAAACCCTACACTTACCTGTGTGGCGATCAGTTTACGGCTTTCAGATCACCTTAAGAAAACAGTAAGGTCAGTGGTTTAATGTTATTATTAACTCCTATCGGAAGTGAGCCCTTACTTTTTGTCTTTACTGTTTTTTCTAAGCACCATCCTTCTTTTCCATTTATACATACCCCATGCCGCCATCATCAGCGGTATAAACTGATACCCGGCAAAAAAAAGGTAGTGCTTAGTGAAGTAGGTTGGAATAGCAACGGCGCTTGCCGCAATCAACCAGAGCCAGCTTTCTGTTTTCTTTTTTGTTATCTACCTCTTGCCGGTTAATGAAGCTGCATATATAATACCATCAGCCAGGGGAACAGACCCCCTGGAAAAATATGGTTTGTAAAAAGTAAG
>CAYVSH010000169.1:0-5724 GCA_964453625.1 uncultured Chitinophaga sp. | reverse complement strand
AACACAATCAATGAAGATTTTAGTTTGTATCAGTAAAACGCCGGACACAACGGCAAAAATAGCTTTCACGGATAACAACACGAAATTCGACACCAACGGTGTTCAGTGGATCATCAATCCATACGATGAATGGTATGCATTGGTTAGGGCTATTGAATTAAAAGAAGCAGATGCTTCTGTTACCATTCACTTAGTTACAGTGGCTGGTGCAGATGCTGACCCTATTATTCGTAAGGCATTGGCTCTTGGTGGTGATGAAGCCATCCGTGTAAATGCTGATAGTCATGATAGTTTCTATATCGCTTCGCAAATTGCTGAAGTAGCAAAACAAGGTGGTTATGATCTTGTATTTACCGGGAAAGAAACGATTGACTACAATGGTTCTTCCATCGGAGGAATGGTGGCAGAGTTATTGGATCAGCCATTTATTTCGTTAGCAGCCAAGTTTGAACTTGCGGGAACCAAAGCAACTATCACCCGTGAAATAGAAGGTGGTGAAGAAGTTTGTGAAGCCGATCTTCCATTAGTGGTAAGTGCACAAAAAGGAATGGCGGAGGCAAGGATACCAAACATGAGAGGTATTATGGCTGCAAGAACAAAACCATTGAAAGTAGTAGAGCCTGTGGCTGTTGATGCCTTAACAACCGTTGCAGGATTTGAATTACCACCGGCCAAAGCTGGTGTTAAACTGGTTGACCCAGAAAATGTAGATGAACTGGTTCGTTTGCTTCATGAAGAAGCAAAAGCTATTTAAAAGAAAGTTTTGTTTGCCAGCTTCAGTACTACTATCATCGTCTGTTGCGTCGCACTCTTCAACTTTCTGTTCGCTAATGAACAATAACAAATATTAAAAACTAAAAATTACGATATGTCTGTCTTGATATTTATAGATGTTGCCGAAGGCCAGGTAAAGAAATCTTCGCTGGAAGCAATGACATACGGCGCCAAAGTAGCTGAGCAATTAGGTGTAGCTGCCGAAGCTGTAGTATTGGCTTCAACTTCTGAAGATCTTGCTGCATTGGGGAAGTATGGTGTAAAGAAAATACACCAGGTATCCAATGATTCACTCAACCAACTGGATGCACAGCTTTATGCGAATGTAATTGCACAGGTAGCAGAAGCAGCCGGCGCCACTGTCATCGTTTTCTCTAATAATATGGACGGCAAAGCCATTGCTCCCCGTCTTTCTGCAAGAATGAGAGCAGGTTTGGTGGCAGGTGCAGTTGCATTACCTGATACCAGCAATGGGTTTACTGTTAAGAAAAGTGTTTTCTCTGGTAAAGCATTTGCCAATATTTCTGTTGCTACTCCGGTAAAAATCATCTCTCTAAACCCAAATGCATACAAGACTATAGAAGGAGAAGGTACTGCAGAGGTAGTTGCTTTTAATGCAACAATAAGTGCTCCTAAAGTAAAAGTGACCAGTGTAAATAAAGCAAGTGGTGAAATACCATTAACAGAGGCAGAGATAGTAGTAAGTGCGGGCCGGGGATTAAAAGGTCCGGAGAACTGGGGAATGGTAGAAGATCTGGCAAAAGTGTTGCATGCTGCAACAGCCTGTAGCCGTCCGGTTGCCGATGCACACTGGCGTCCACACAATGAGCATGTTGGACAAACAGGTTTTGCCATTGCACCTAATTTATACATTGCTATAGGTATCTCAGGAGCCATACAGCATTTAGCTGGTGTAAACAGAAGTAAAGTGATCGTTGTCATCAATAAAGATGCAGAAGCTCCGTTCTTTAAAGCAGCTGACTACGGTATTGTTGGAGATGCATTTGAAGTTGTGCCTAAACTGACAGATGCAATAAAGAAACTTAAGGGAGTAGCATAAGTTTTTATTCTATCAAAAGACTTAACCACAAACGATTTGCGTTTGTGGTTTTTTATTGCCAAATTGTGGGAACATAACCAGAACCATCTATGAAAAAAGCCTTTATTCTACTGTTTATCTTCTGTAGTTGTGTATCGGCACATGCACAAAAAAAGAAAAAAGGGAATGATAAAAATAAAGTGCCTATTTCAAGTGACTACACTTCGGACGATACCTTTCCTGATACATTGACAAAATTCACCGGTATCATCAAATACCGGATGACATCTAATGATCCTGCAGATAAAGATTCCATGTTCATCATTTTTGGAGAGAACCAGATAAGGGTTACTATGTTTATGCCAGGCTACAGGGAAAATGAAATATTTGAAAATAATTTCATTGCTGATTTCAGGGATAGTTCCATCATTATCCTTGATGTAAGGAACAAAACGTATAGCTATGAATTATTTTCAAGCCGGAATACCGGTGTAGAATTTGCCTTATCCAACTTTAAAAAGACGGGGCAGGTCATCCAGGTTCCCTGCAATGAGTATAGTGGCGAGATGACTACAAAAGACGGCGAGGTATTCCAGGTAGCAAGCCTGGTAAGCAAGAACCATTCTTATATGCATGCTAAGGATTATTATTTCATGAACATTCAACCCGTCATCATGGGTTATAAAATTGTACTGGGCTACCGGACAAAATCAGCAGCGAATGAAAGTTCATTTATCATTGCCTATAAAATAATCCCAGGAGAAACCATCAGCTATTTCGACCTGGCCGGTTATCGTCAAAAATAACAACTACTGTTACAGAATCAGGCTTTAATTATGAAAGCAAAATGCAGATTTTCAGGCTGATTTAAAGGCCGAAAAGTTTAATCCATTGAAACTTATGGTGTAAATTCGTGGCTTCTATGAAAAAGATTGAATTGGAAATAGTAGCATTATCGCATAGCATCACCCAAACACACTCCTATGCGGTAGTTTTAGGCGAGGTGAATGGTCTGCGTCGTTTACCTATCGTTATCGGTGGGTTTGAAGCACAGGCAATAGCTGTGGCATTGGAGAAAATGCAACCAAGCCGTCCCCTGACACATGACCTGATGAAGAATTTCATGAATGCATTCGCCATCGAATTACATGAAATAAATATCTGCGACCTGCAGGAAGGTATATTCTATTCAAAACTGGTATGTTCTACAGAAAATGATACGGTGGAAATTGATTCCCGTACATCTGATGCCATTGCCCTGGCTGTTCGTTTTGGTTGCCCTATCTACACATATGAGAATATACTGGAAAGTGCAGGCATACTCATGGAAGACACAGCTTCTACCGGCAAAAAGAAAAAATCAAAAAAAGAGGTTTTAGTAGAAGATGAACCCAGGGCTGGACATGAAGACCTTAAGACCATGACCCTTGATGAATTGAATAATTTATTGAATGAGGTGCTGGAAAGTGAAGATTATATCCGGGCCATTGCCATCCGCGATGAAATAAACAGCCGCAGCAAAAAGAAATAACTGCATTCTTAATTTACCTGATCTGTTTTCTTACATTTATACTCACCATGTAAAATCATGATTGTTTTTCCTAACTGTAAAATAAACCTTGGCCTGCACATCCTTCGCAAAAGAAATGATGGTTACCATGATATTGAAACCGTATTTTTTCCCGTAGCTGTTTCAGATATACTGGAGATTGTAGAACGTAAACAGAGAGGTGCTACTGTACATCTTACCACAAGTGGGATACCTGTAAATGGAAAACCAAAAAATAATCTTTGCGTAAAAGCTTATAAACTGCTGCAAAAGGATTTCCCTTCACTACCATCTGTTCTGATCCATCTGCATAAAGTGATACCATCCGGCGCAGGTCTTGGGGGCGGTAGTTCCGATGCAGCATATACCCTCCTGCAACTAAATCAACTTGGCAACCTTGGACTATCGCAGGAAAAGCTGATCGAATATGCTTTGCAACTAGGCAGCGATTGTCCTTTTTTTATCATCAACAAACCAAGTTATGGTACAGGGCAAGGAGAAATATTGGAAGAATTTCCTGTTGACCTTTCCGGGTACAAGATATTATTGGTCAACCCGGGCATTCATGTAGATACCGGAAAAGCATTTTCTTCGATAAAGCCAGCAATACCAGATGTATCTGTAAAAGTAGTTTTGAAAAGCCCTGTAACAGAATGGAAAGACAATCTGTTTAATGATTTTGAAACAGTGGTATTTCCTAAGTACAATGAAATTGCAGCTATTAAGAAGGAACTTTATACTCTTGGTGCTGTTTATGCATCAATGAGTGGAAGCGGCAGCACTGTGTATGGCATCTTTGAGATAAATAAAAAGATAGATCATCATTTCCCGACAGGGTATTTTGTTAGAGAGTCATTCTGCTAACGACAGCAGATCAGCAAGGTCAAGCCTTTCTGTTACCATCATTAAATTTCCACTAACATCTTTTGGCCATTGACTTTCTGGTCTGTCCCAGTATAATTCCACACCATTCTTATCCGGATCATCCAGGTATAATGCTTCTGATACTCCATGATCGGCTGCACCTGTTAAAGGATAGTTTGCATCTAGCAATCGTTTATAAACAACAGCCAGGTCTTTTCGTGTTGGATAAAGTATAGCGGTGTGAAATAATCCGGCAGCCCTGACCGGAGCAGGTGCAGCATCTTTGCTGTACCATGTATTTAAACCAATATGATGATGATAACCGCCTGCAGAAATAAATGCAGCACTGTCGCCAAAAACTTGTTGTACCTCAAAACCTAAAAGGTCCCTGTAAAATGATAAAGCCCTTTCCAGGTTGCTTACTTTAAGATGCACATGACCTATTCTGGTGGTAACAGGAATTTTATAATCCATAACATCAAATTGTACAGGCAATTTAATTGATTTAAACTTTCTATGAATTTTGTAAACCATCTTATGTCATTCCTTTATTTTTTGTAACTTGCAGCCATCATCCAGTCCAATTACATATCATTCCTTCGGCAAAATCTCGATTTGCTTAATCACCGATGATGCATTTGTTGTTGCCGGGTAAATAATCCCGGTGGGTTTTCATTTTTCCCTTTTTATTTTTTATTAAGATTCTTATGCAAACTAGTATTGATATTACCACAGCTACACAATATACTATTGATCTTGAAAACCAATATGGAGCTCATAATTACCATCCTTTGCCCGTTGTACTAACCAGGGGCGATGGTGTTCATGTGTGGGATGTAGATGACAAAAAGTATTATGACTTTTTAAGTGGTTATTCAGCATTGAACCAGGGGCATTGTCATCCTAAGCTGGTACAAGCCATGGTTGAACAAGTGCAAAAACTAACCCTAACCAGCCGGGCATTCCACAGTGATCTTTTAGGAGATTATGCAAAATACATTACCAGTTATTTTGGATATAGTAAAGTTTTACCTATGAATACTGGTGTAGAAGCAGTTGAAACAGCCATAAAACTTTGCCGTAAATGGGCTTACCAGGTAAAAGGAATAGAAGAAAATAAAGCTTTGATTATCGTTTGTGAAAAGAATTTTCATGGCCGCACTACAACGATAGTTTCATTTAGCAATGACCATGCCGCCAGGCATAATTTTGGACCATTTGCTCCTGGTTTCATATCTATTCCATTTAACGACACCGCTGCATTAGAAAAAGTTCTTGCTGATAAAAATGTGGCAGGTTTTCTTGTTGAACCTATACAAGGTGAAGCCGGTGTAGTTGTTCCTGATGAAGGGTATTTAGCAAAAGCAAAACAACTGTGCGAAAATGCTACTGTTTTATTTATAGCAGATGAAATACAAACGGGGCTTGCCCGTACTGGTAAAATGCTGGCTTGCGACCATGAAAACGTAAGACCTGATATTTTGATTCTTGGAAAAGC
>CAYVSH010000168.1:0-5728 GCA_964453625.1 uncultured Chitinophaga sp. | reverse complement strand
GTTAGTACTTTCTTGCCACTGGAATGTGGTAGAAGCAACTGCTGGAGTTGCACTAACTGAGAATGTTGCATTAGAGCCTGCACAAGTTGTAGCATTTGCTGGTTGTGAAGTGATAGCAGGTGGTTGAATCACATTGATAGTGGCAACACCACTATTACCAACACCTGCACAACCATTAGCACCTGTAACTGATACAATGGTATATGAAGTAGTTACCGATGGAGATACCTGTATCGGCGTTCCACTTGTATAACCAGGGAAACTTGTATTTGTGCTTCCATTGGAATAAACTAAAGTATAAGGAGAAACTCCGCCAGTTATAGCTACAGAAATTGTAGAAACTGTATTCGGACAAACACCAGCCAAAGGCCTGTTTACCTGAACATTATCAATACCAATAAAATCAGAATTTGCACCTGAAGGTCCGCCATTCGTTACAAAGTAACGGAAAGCAAATCTACCGGAAGTTGGTCCGGCAAGACCAGAAACAGTAGCTGTGAATCTAGTCCATGCATTAGGATAACCAGCAGTAGTAAGACCTGAATTAACCGTTAATAACAGATTAGTGAAATCGCCAACACTTGTTGAAGATGCGCCAGCATTAACACTAGCACCGTTTGTACTCATTCTTAGTTCTAACCTGTCAGGGAAAGCCGGTGCTCCAACTGTACGGGTCCAGAAGGAAATTTCATCACCATTCTGGAACGTAAGATTTGGTGTAAATAACCAGTTACTGATTGTTCCAGTTCCGGCTGTATTATTAAAGTTAGCTCCGATGTAAGATGTTGGAGCTCCGCTTTGAGCAGGGAATACTGCTGTATTTCCCTGGAACCATCCAGTTGTACCTACAGGGGCACTCAAATTCTGAGATGCCCATCCGGCAGGTAATGGAACTACTGTAGCAAAATCTTCTGATAGAAGATTGGTAAATGCCGGTGGAGCAGAAATCACTGCTGAAATTGAAGTTCCGTTAACTGGCACAGTAGCTGTATTAGAGCAGCCATTTGCTGCAAATCCTGTAACAGTGTATACTGTATTTGCAGGAGGTGTTGCAGTAACTGTAGGGCCAGTTGTTGTATTTAATCCTGTACCTGGAGACCAGTTATAAACTGAACCGCCAGAAGCTGTAAGATTTACTGGTGCACAACCGCCAGGATTTGGCGATACAGTGATTGTTGGACGAGGTAATACGGTAACAGTAACACTATTATTACCTGCACATGGACCTGTATTTACGTTTGCAGTATATGTAGTTGTAGTTGTTGGGTTAACCCAAATAACATCTGTTAATGTTCCTGGTACATAGGCAACTGTAGCTGCTGGATTTGTAAACATGGTATTTGGTGCAGCAGGGCTTGCAGTCCATGTAGCTGAAGGTACAACACGGAATGTTATACTCCAGCTGGTAATGCTACCAACATCTCCTCCTACCTGATCGACAACAAACAAGTTCCAGTTTCCATTGGGGTTACCTGTTGGAGTAAATGAAGCTAATGTTGGGTTAATATTGGTAATATTTCCTGGACCTGGAGCCGGGAAGTTATCCGGACCAGCAGTATTTGTAGGTCTGAAAGTTCCAGAAACGATATTTCCAGTAATGATTGATGCAGCGTTATCTCTGAATACAAGGTTTGCGTTTACAGCATCTACAGATCCACCAACATCAGACATTAGAATTACACTTTGACCACTTGGAGAAACAAGTACCATATCAATATCTGATGGCCAAGTATGAGACAAGCCATTAATCTGAACAGATTCAACATAAACACCTGCGCCTGTTGCAGGTAAACCTGAAGCAGCTACAACTGCCGGATAAGGACTAGCAATTCCTGAAGTACCAGTTCCGGGTATAGAAATAGGTACTGCACTGCTAAATGTAGTTGAAGTTGCACCGGTTGGTTGCACAGCTATACGCTGAATGGTACCAGCACAAATTGTTGTAGCATCCGGATTTAAACAAGTACAAGGCGTAACAGTAATTGTTTGTTGAGAACATGGACCAGGAGCTGGAGCACATCCACCTTCGCCACGGGCATAATATGTAGTAGTAACTGCTGGGCTTACTGTGATTGAAGTTCCTGTACCTACTAAAGTACCACCGCAAGAACCAGTGTACCATCTCCATTCAGATGCACCATTCAACTGGCCACTGATAATAGATAATGTTACTGGTGAACCAACGCAAGTAGTAGAAGGAACAGAAGAAATCACAGGTGCACTTGCATTTGTTGGAACACAAGGAGCACAAAGAGGGAACTCAACGGTTACAGTATAATTAGATGCAGTTCCAGAAGGTGCGGTATTAACGTTTGCAGACCAAACAGCAATTACAATAGTTTGACCGGCATTGATCGTTACATTCAAAACCATAGGTGCTGCTATTGGAGTTCCTGTTGAAGTATTTGGTGCAGCAATGCTACCAGTGGCAAGGTTATTTGCATCAAAACTTGTATTCCAAATTCCAAAAGCGATGTTGGCATTTGTAACGTCAGTGGTATTTAATGTAAACGTACCACATTGGGTAGAACCGCTGTTGTTAGTGTAGGTGTAGGTATCATAAAAATATGGCCCGGTTCCAAATGTACCCGGGAAAACCCAACCACCGGCACAGTTACCAGAGTTTGGTCCGCCAGGTCTGTTCAATCTCTGTGGCATTGTATTGTCCCCGGCCATCAATGAGCCAGTAAATGTGGCACAAACTGCCTCAATCCTTTGCGCAGATGAAGGCTTAGACATGTAAGGGGAATTTGCCTGATTAGCAATTGCCGGTGAAGGAAGTCCGGCATCATTGTTTGACTTCAGTAGCAAAGCGGCCCTTTGTTCTGCCTCTTCGCTCTTCTGCTGGGAAAAAGAAACTTGGGAAATCACAGTTAAGGCCAGAAATAAGATACTGACCTTTAAACTATGAAACCCTAACTTTCGTAGCGTAAATTTTGGTTGCATAATAATGATTTTAAATGATTGATAACTACCAATCTGGCAGTTAGTGTCCAGAATTTGGGGGAAAGATAGCTTTTTTTTACAAACACATAAAAAAATTATAAATTTTATATTCCACAAATCTTAATAAGAACCGGCCGATTTTATTGTGTCCTTTAATGTCAGCAAATGAAGAATGCCTTGATATGCTACAAAAAAACCTGCCGAAGCAGGTTTCAAATTTTGTTTTATTTTAATATACCCATCCCACTTACCATTTATCTGCTTCCTCTGAATTATTGTTATTATCAAGTATATCAGAAACAGTTTCACCTTTGATCTCTGACGACGCATCATCTGCGCCATTTTCTGATGCTTTAGATGCTACCGGTTTATCGAACCCAGACTCTGAAACAGACTCAGTGCCATTATTGCCGTAAGCGCCGTCTTCAGGGTTTTCATCATGATTAAAGGCGTCAAAATCAAAATCGGGCATCAGTTCAGTTTTCACATAGTCAACGGACTCGCCAAGTGCCTTTATAAACTTATTGAAATCCTCTTTGTACAGGAATATTTTGTGCCTATCATACCCATTATCATCAAAACGTTTACGGCTTTCTGTAATTGTTAGGTAATAATCATTACCACGGGTAGCTCTTACATCAAAAAAGTAAGTTCTTCTTTTCCCCGCACGGATGCGTTTGCTGTAAATGCTCTCCATTTTCTTGTCATTATTCTCGTACGCCACAGTTATAATTTTTTAGCAGTTAATTAATTACCCATTTTTCAGGCAGCCACAAATATAGAGATGTTTTTTAAACAGCCAAATTGATTAGGAATGACTATTGATTTCCCTGCCTCATATCCTGTTCCTGTTGCCGCATATAAAGAGAAGCATAAAGCCCTTTTTTAGCAAGCAATTCACTGTGGGTTCCAATTTCAGCTATAACCCCATCATCAAGCACAACAATTTTATCAAAATTGAAAAGAGAAAAGATTCGGTGAGTTATTATAATGGCGGTTTTATCCTTAAGAAAAGTATTAAGGTTTCCAATAATTTCCTGCTCAGTCCGGGCATCAACAGCACTTAAACAATCATCAAAAACAACCAGGTTTGGATTTTTTATCAATGCCCTTGCTATCGAAACCCTTTGTTTTTGCCCCCCGCTCAATGTAACACCCCTCTCTCCCACCATCGTTTCATATTGCTCTTTCATTCCTGCAATTTCCTTGTCCACACTTGCCTGTCGGGCTGCTGTCTCTATCGGCTTCCGGTCATTTTTGTCTAAACCAAAACTTATATTATTTGCTACTGTTTCACTAAAAAGAAAAACATCTTGTGGAACATAGCTTATCTGTTCCCTCAAAGATTTTATTTCGATCTGTTTTATATCTTTCCCATCTAATTCAATTTTACCACTACTCACATCATACATCCGTAACAATAGATGTGCGATGGTGGATTTTCCACTTCCTGTTCTGCCGATAATTGCAATCTTTTGTCCTGGCTTTATTTCCAGATCAAAATCTTTGATAGCATTGATACCTGTATGCGGATAAGTAAAATTTACTTTATCGAATTTTATCTGCCCATTCAAAGAGGTTTTTAATGCTTTTTTTGAGTTCCCAATCTCTGGTTTTGTTTTTAAAAATTCATTGATCCTTTTTTGTGAAGCTGCTGCCCGCTGTATCATACTGGCAGTTAACCCAATAGCACTTACAGGGAAAGTCAGCATATTTATGTACATAACAAACTCCACGATTGTATCAATACCAATATAATGACCTCCCTTTATATAATATAATCCACCGATCATTATGGTAAATAATGTGCTTAAACCGATCAGTAATGTTATAGATGGGAAATAGATCGCTTCTACTTTTGCAAGATCAATGGCATTTTTTTTATACTCCTCACTATTCTTTGTAAAAAAGCCAAGCATGGCTTTTTCCTGAACAAATGATTTTATTACCCTGATGCCTGAGTAAGATTCCTGGGCATTAGTGGTGAGGTCTGATAAAGACCGCTGTATCCTTTCGCTTTTCCTGTTTATAGTATTATTGACGTAATAAATAGTAATGGCAAGAATGGGCAGTGGCGCTAATACATACAGAGTAAGTTCAGCATCTCTTTTCAACATAAAAAAAACACTGAGTGAAATGATGGCAATCAGGTTGGTAAGATACATAATCGCCGGGCCTGTAAACATCCTTACACGGCTTACATCCTCAGTGATCCGGTTCATTAGATCACCTGTACTGTTAACCTTATAAAATGCTGTATCAAGTTTTTGATAATGCTGATATATCTCATTCTTCTGGTCATATTCAATATGGCGGCTCATTACGATGATCGTTTGCCGCATAAGGAAAAGGAAGAAACCTCTTAATAATGCCAGTATGAGAATTGTAATACCACACAATGCCACTACTTTTCCAGTTGAACTGATCCCATCAACACTATCAATAAATTTTTGAACCAACTTATCATAATCAGGCCGCCGTCCCGGGTCTTTATAGCCTGGCAGTGCCAACGATCTTTGTACAAAATCAATTACAAACCCTGTGACCTGTGGAGATAAAACACTGAAATAGTTTGATAGAAAAACAAACAAAATCCCAATCCCCAGACGAATCCGGTACTTCCAGAAATATTTATTGAGTACACTTAATTGTTTCACTCAAAAAAATTTGAGCGAAGTTAACCGAACTATCACTAAAAGTTTGGGTTGAAATGACTTAGACCTTACATTTGCGCCGGAGAGATGGCAGAGCGGTCGAATGCGGCGGTCTTGAAAACCGTTGA
>CAYVSH010000167.1:0-5857 GCA_964453625.1 uncultured Chitinophaga sp. | reverse complement strand
ATATTCCATATCACTTAGAAAATTTTATTGGAGGTAATCTGATTGGCCCTTTGAGTGGAAATTTCATTAACAATATTAATCCTGCTACCGGCGAAGTTTCCGGGCAAATCCCTGACAGCAACGAAAAGGACATCAATATAGCTGTAGTAGCGGCAAAGAAAGCACTTGCATCATGGAGTGTATCACCTGTTGAGCAACGATTTAAAATTCTTAATCGCATTGCTGAATTAATTGATGAGAACCTGGATGAACTGGCATTGGCTGAAACGAATGATAATGGTAAGCCTTTGTGGCTAAGCAAACAAGTTGATATACCAAGAGCATCATCTAATTTTCGATTCTTTGCAACGGGTATTATGCATTTTGCCACTGAGAGTCACAATATGGAAGACAAAGCGGTCAACTATACGCTTCGTCAGCCGATTGGAATTGTGGGTTGTATTTCTCCCTGGAATCTCCCTTTATATCTATTTACCTGGAAAATTGCCCCGGCATTAGCTGCCGGAAATTGTGTGATAGCCAAACCATCAGAAGTTACACCGGTAACTGCTTTCTTGCTTTCTAAAATTTGTAAAGAAGCCGGGTTGCCCGATGGTGTGTTGAATATTGTGCATGGCACCGGTCCAACAACTGGTGAAGCAATTGTAAAGCATCCTGATGTAAAAGCTATTTCATTTACCGGAAGTACAAAAGCCGGAGAAAGAATTGCAAGTATTGCTGCTCCAAAATTTAAGAAGTTGTCGCTGGAATTAGGCGGTAAAAATCCCAATATCATTTTTGCAGATGTATATAATTCTGAAGAGACCTGGAAGAAAATGCTGTTTAATACGATCCGTTCTTCTTTTGCCAACCAGGGACAAATATGTTTGTGTGGCAGCAGGATATTAATTGAAGAAAGCATCTACGAGAATTTCAAGAAGGATTTTATTGACTGGACCAATAAAGGATTGAAAGTTGGTGACCCACTGGAAGAAGAAACAAAGCAGGGTGCTATTGTTAGTAAAGTGCATTTTGAAAAAATCATCAGGTGTATTGATACAGCAAAGCAGGAAGGCGGAAAAATATTATGTGGTGGCAAACCTGTAAAACTGGAAGGCCGTTGTGCCAATGGATTTTTTATTGAACCAACTGTGATTGAAGGATTAGGGCCGCAATGCAAAACTAACCAGGAGGAGATATTTGGCCCGGTTGTTACTTTGCAGACATTCAAAACAGAGGAAGAAGCCATTGCATTAGCAAATGCTACTGAATATGGATTGGCAGCGAGTATCTGGACAAATGATATTTCAAGAGCCAACCGTATGGCTGCAAAAGTGGAAAGCGGAATTATCTGGATCAATTGCTGGTTGCTCAGAGATCTGCGAACACCATTTGGAGGGATGAAGAATAGTGGTGTTGGAAGAGAAGGAGGGTGGGAAGCGTTGAGGTTTTTTACAGAAGCGAAGAATGTTTGTATAGAATTATAGTTTCTCGTTCCTTGTTTCTTGTTTGCACCCTTTCTTGTTAATTTTTAAATTATGGCGACAGTTAATTCTTTTACAGAACTAGAAATCTGGAAGTTGGCACATGAGCTTGCAGGAAAGATTTTTAATATTACGAAAAGCAATCTTCTAAGTAAGGATTTTTCTCTTAAAGATCAAATGAATCGCTCTGCTGGTTCAATTGCTGATAATATTGCTGAAGGATTTGGTAGAGGGGGCCGAATGGAATTTATCCAATTTCTATTTGTTGCAAGAGCTTCAGTTTCTGAACTCCAGTCTCAACTAATGCGTTGTATCCAAAGAGAATATATAACTAAAGAAACTTATGATGATCTATTCGAGCTAGCAGATAAAACTGGGAGAAAAATAGGTGCCTTTATAAAGTATTTGAATAACTCTAATAAAAGTGGTGTGAAATTTAAAGATCGTCAGCAAAACGAGAAACAAACAACAAGAAACGAAAATCAAGAAACGATAAAAACTAGAAATGCTGCCTCACCCCTCGGTGCATATCCTCATGCAAGGTGTGTAGGAAATTTGTTGTTCTTATCGGGTATTGGCCCTAGAAGCCCAAAGGATAACTCGATTCCCGGTTTGGAACTGGATGCCGATGGAAATATTGTAAAGTATGATATTGAGGCGGAATGCCACTCGGTTTTTGCCAATGTAAAAGCAGTTTTGGAAGCAAGCGGCAGCAAATGGGAAAATATGGTTGATGTAACAGTTTATCTGACGAACATGAAGAAAGATTTTCCTATTTATAATAAGGTGTATGGCGAATATTTTAAAGAGGTACAGGCTTGCAGAACTACTGTTGAAGTTAAAAGTCTACCAACGCCTATTGCCATTGAATTAAAAGTGATTGCTACAATTGATTAATATGGGTTTTCAAAATACTCTCGACTTTGCAAAGCAATTGGATGAGAATGATCCATTGAAAAACTTTAGAAGTAAATTCTTTATTCCGCAGCATGAAGGGAAGGACTGTATCTACTTTACAGGAAACTCTCTCGGTCTTCAACCTAAATTAACTTCACTGTATGTACAGCAGGAGTTAGATGATTGGGCAAAACTGGGAGTAGAAGGACATTTCCGGGCAAAGAATCCATGGATGTCTTATCATGAAGTTTTCCCCAAACTGTTATCAAAGATTGTTGGTTGCAAAGAGGCTGAAGTGGTAGTGATGAACCAGCTTACAGTCAACCTGCATTTGCTGATGGTAAGTTTTTATCGCCCAACAAAGCAACGATATAAAATTATTTGCGAAGCAAAAGCTTTTCCCTCTGATCAGTATGCATTTGAATCACAAGCAAAATATCACGGCTTTGATCCTGAAGATGCAGTCATTGAACTTTTTCCCAGGGAGGGAGAACATACATTAAGAACAGAAGACATCCTTACTGTAATTAAAGAACATGGCGAATCTGTTGCGGTTGTACTTTTTGGTGGTGTAAACTATTATACCGGTCAGTTGTTTGACATAAAAGTAATAACCGAAGCAGCTCATGCAGTGGGTGCTTATGCCGGTTTTGATCTGGCTCATGCTGCCGGAAACGTAGAGCTAAAATTACATGACTGGAAAGTTGATTTTGCCTGCTGGTGTTCTTATAAATATTTGAATAGTGGTCCCGGTGGTGTAGCTGGTGTTTTTATAAATGAGAAACATGTTGCAAATAATGAGTTACCAAGGTTTGCCGGTTGGTGGGGTTATAAAAAAGAGACCCGGTTTAAAATGGAAAAAGGGTTTGATCCGATTCCAACAGCAGAAGGATGGCAGTTGAGTAATGCTCCGATTCTTTCAATGGCTGCTCATAAAGCGTCATTGGATATTTTTGAAGAAGCAGGGATGGGAAAGCTGCATGAAAAAAGAAAACAACTGGCGGCTTACCTGCATTTTGTTTTGAACGACATTAATAGTAAACAATCAGAAAAGATTATCGAAATAATCACTCCTGCGAATGTTGAGGAGAGAGGTTGCCAGGTATCTATGCTGATGCTGAAAAAAGGAAAAGATGTATTTGATGAACTCACAAAGCAAGGAGTAATAGCAGACTGGCGGGAACCCAATGTGATTCGTGTGGCACCTGTTCCTTTGTATAATTCGTTTGAAGATGTTTTCAGGTTTGGAGAAATTATTAATTCAATTCTAAAATAGTCACAAAGACTCTAAGTTTATACGCTGTGTCTCTGTGCCTCTGTGGCTAAAATGAAAAAAAACATTACAATAATCGGCGCTGGTTTAGTTGGTTCTCTTTTGTCGATCTATCTGGCAAAAAGAGGACACAAGGTTTCTGTATACGAACGACGCAGCGATATGCGGCAAGAAGACCAGAGTGCCGGCCGTTCCATCAATCTTGCATTAAGCGATAGAGGTTTGCTGGCATTGGAAAGAGTTGGTTTGGCAGATGAGATAAAGAAAATATGTATCCCCATGCATGGCCGGCATATTCATAACCCAGATGGCAGCACAGCATTTCAGCCATACGGTAAAGAAGGGCAATATATCAATTCGGTTTCAAGGGGAGAATTGAATAAACGATTAATGACGATTGCTGAAGAACATGGCGTCAGTATTCATTTCAATGAAAAATGTTCATCAATTGATTGGAAGAACGATAAAATTGAATTTGAAAATACAGCAGGGAAACAACTTCCATCATCAAAAGCTGATTTAATTTTTGCTGCTGATGGTGCATTTTCTGCTGCAAGACTGCATCACCAGTTGCAGCATGATAAATTTGATTACCACCAGTATTATATTGATTGTGGTTACAAAGAATTATCCATTCCTCCGAACGAAGAATGTGAATTTGCATTAGAGCCCAATGCACTCCACATCTGGCCCCGGAAAGATTATATGCTTATTGCTTTACCTAACCTTGATAAAACTTTTACCTGTACTTTATTTTTCCCGTTCGAAGGTGAATTATCATTTGATAAAATAAATACAGAAGAAAAAGTAAAACAATTCTTTGCTGCCAACTTTGCAGACGTAGTTCCGCTTATGCCGAATTATGTGAATGAGTTTTTTACTAATCCTACTTCTTCATTGGTGACAGTAAAATGTTTCCCATGGATACGGGAAGATAAGTTTGCATTGATCGGTGATGCGGCCCATGCATTGGTTCCTTTTTTTGGCCAGGGTATGAATTGTTGTTTTGAAGATTGCAGGATACTTGATGAACTGATAGAGAAGAGTGGGGATGACTGGCATGCCATACTTAAACAATATCAAACACTTCGTAAACCCGATGCAGATGCCATTGCTGATATGGCGGTCTATAATTTTGTTGAAATGCGGGACAGAACAGCCGATCCCAAATTTTTATTACAAAAAAAGATAGAAGCAAAGCTGCATGAAAAATATCCAGACAAATGGATACCGGCTTACTCACAGGTAACTTTCAGTCCGCAAATAAGATACTCTGATGCATTGGCTAGAGGAAACAGACAAGAAGCCATTATGCAGGAAGTGATGATGCTGCCGGATATTGAAATGAAATGGGAGAGTGAAGAGGTAGAAAAAATAATATTGAGTAAGTTAATTGGTTAATTAGTTTATTGGTTAACTGGTATCGTGTTATTGTAAAAGGTTTATAATTTATCAAGATGTATTCCCTAATAAACTAATTAACAAGTTAACTTATTAACTTCGCTCCCATGACCCGCCAGCAATTGATTGACCAGATACAAAAAAAGAAATCCTATCTCTGTGTTGGCTTGGATACTGACATCACTAAAATCCCTAAACACCTTTTATCCGAACCTGATCCGGTTTTTGCCTTCAATAAAGCCATCATTGATGCAACAAAAGATCTTTGTGTGGCGTATAAGATCAACACTGCTTTTTATGAAGCATTGGGTTTGAAAGGCTGGGAATCTATGGAGAAAACAGTTCGTTATATAGGAGATGAACATTTTAAAATTGCTGATGCCAAAAGAGGTGATATAGGAAATACATCTGACCAATATGCCAAAGCATTTTTTGAAACACTTCCATTTGATTCGGTTACCGTTGCAC
Source organism: uncultured Chitinophaga sp. (assembly GCA_964453625.1). Lineage (GTDB taxonomy): Bacteria > Bacteroidota > Bacteroidia > Chitinophagales > Chitinophagaceae > JJ008. Next base: position 355 of record CAYVSH010000167.1, on the reverse strand, counting down.
CATATATGGGAGAGGACAGTGTGAAGCCTTTCCTTCAGTATACAGGCAAGTGGGCTATTGTATTAGGCCTTACTTCGAATAAAGGTGCCAATGATTTTGAATTGCAGCAAACCGGTGACGGGTTATTGTATGAAAAAGTGTTGAAAACAGTTTCCACCTGGGGAACACCAGAAAATTTGATGTTTGTGGTTGGAGCAACTCAGGCTGATGAATTTATCAATATAAGAAAAATCATACCTGATCATTTTTTACTTGTTCCTGGTGTGGGTGCACAGGGCGGAAGCCTGAAAGAAATATCTGAAAAAGCAATGAACAAAGATTGTGGTATCCTGGTTAATGCAAGCAGGGCAATTAT
>CAYVSH010000166.1:0-5888 GCA_964453625.1 uncultured Chitinophaga sp. | reverse complement strand
CCCCCACTTAAAATAGGATTCAAAAACAAATCGGCGCCTTTAAAATAGGTTGATATATCATCCACAAATCCTGCGTAAATAATATTTTTGCCGGCATATTCTTCTAAATTGTTCCATTCTTCCGGCAAGCCTTTTCCGCATATAATTATTTTATATTGAAAAGATTTATTTTGAAGTAATAAGGGATTTATTTTATTTAAAATTACATTAAGTGCATCCACGTTGGGCTTGTAATTCAAAGCTCCTGCAAATAATAATATCCTTTCTTCCGGTTTAATATTATGTTTTAAAGAAATGATTTCTCTGCTTTGTTCCTTGTCTGCCGGATGGTTACTGATCTCAATACCGTATGGCAGGTCAAAACATTTATCAGCGTCAATATTCCATTTTGAAATTGAAAATTCTTTATCCTCAGGTGATATAAAAAAAAGTCCATCAGCTTTTTGAAAACTTCTTTTTTCATATCGTTTTAGTAAAGGCCACCACCATCTGCCGGTTGATCTGAACCTTTGGTATTCGATATTATGTGTGTGTATGATAACCTTAATTCCTGTTTTTTTACGAACAGCAAATGCCAGCCAGGCGAGGTAAGGATGTTCAATGATCAGGGTGTCAAAATCATTTTCTTTTGCAAGGGTTGTAATTTTTTTTACCAGGGTTCTGTCAAAATATCGGGAAAATGACGGTCTTAGTAATGGTATTATTTTATAATTCCTGGCTAAGCTTGCATCATTGGTTTCAACTGCAATAACATTCAGTTCAACTTCTTTTCCTAAATATTCAAAGAATTGAGCAATAAATTTTTGCCCCCCGGAATGAAATGGCAGGTAAGGGTAGGGGGCTATTGCTAATACCTTCTTCATTAATCGTATCAGCTTGTTTTCCTTGTTTGCCGCCATGCCATGAATAGGCCACCTACAAATATGACCAGAATGGCTATAGATGAAATGTACATTATGGAAGTGCCACTTTTAACAGATTCTGGTTCAAATACAAATTTTACGGTGTGTTTTCCTGCCGGAACTGAAAGCCCACGCAAAACATAGTTTGTATTATAATAATCAACTTTTTTATCATCAATATATGCATTCCAACCTACGGGATAATATATCTCACTAAAGACTGCAAACTGAGGACCATTACCATTCACTTCATATTCTATGGCGTCATTATCATATTTTGTCATTTTGATACTGGCAGTAGAATCCCACTGTGGCTGAACGAGATTAGCTGCTGCAGATCTTTCAATGATCGCAGTATCCTTCAGGTTGATGTTGCCGATTGCTTTAATACTTGCTACTCTGTCTTCTACAACGGTAACATTTTTCACTAACCATGCAGGTCCATATGCTTCATCATTTGGCATTACAACCCTTTGTCCATTTTGCGGATTTTGTACGATGATATACTTCGTATTTAGCATATTGAGGATTGCCTGGTTCGGATTCCCATATAAATACATCTCGAGCAGATCCTGGTAAATTCTCAGTTTAGCCGGATGGTACCCACCAATTGATTTATGATAATAAGAAGTGCGGGACTCACTGAAACGATCACCTGCCAAATTAAATACTCTAAAGTTTGGATCCTTATCCTGCAAGATCTGTTGGTCAACATTTGTTTGAGCAAAATTGGTATTTACATACTCATCAGAGGATATGTAGTAGTCTTCATTCAGGTATTCATGACTTGTAACCGTAAGCTCAAGTGTGCTAATTACTAATAGACTGATAGTAGCTGCCACAGGCTTTATCCAATTCCGGATATAAGCATATATAATACCCAATATAAGAACAGCAAAACCTAAAGCTCTCAATAATTGCCCACCAAACATACCTGACCTGTCAGATTTTAAACCTTCAATAACAGCTCTTGCAATTTCATCACTTTTCGATTGCTCTGCTATATTGGCCATCAGGGCACTGTCATTTGGTGATGTATAATCAATCATGAAGTACATGATGCCCAAAAAAGCAAATAAACCACCAAAGGCAATAAGAATTTTTTTGAAATCTTTAGTTAATACTTCTTTTGTTTTTTCTTCAAATAATAAATATTGTAATGATAAAGCTGCAATCACTCCAATGGCAAATTGAGGTATCACCTGTGAAAAAGATGGTGCCCTGAATTTGTTATACAATGGCAAATTCTCAAACAAGAAGACATTGAATCCGACAAAGTATTTTCCCCATGCCATGAAAATCCCAATAATAGTTATGGCCAGTAATCCCCACCTGATCGGTTTTTTTACTAATACAAACCCTATTAACCCCAATAAACAAATAATGACACCCAGATAAGCTGGCCCGGATGTTGAAAGCTTTCCCCAATAGGCTGGCAATTGTGAAGCAAATTGCGTTGCATTGCTCTCATCAACACCTTTATCCATCAATTTATCTACAACTTTTGAATTTTCACCAGCCGGTTTACTGGAACTGCCACCAAATGCATTCGGCATCATAAATGTTACTGTTTCCGCTTTGCCTAAGCTATACTCAAATGCATACGAAGTATCAAGGCCCGAAGTTTTTGTGGCTGATACTGAATCACCCTTTATCTCAATATCTTTTCCTCCACGCATGGTGTATTTAGCATATTCTGAAGTGGTTTTCAATGTGAGGGCATTGCCTGCAATACCTATGATGGCAGAAACAATAGCTATACCTGCAGCTATGCCAATATGTTTCCATTCTTTATTTTTTATCCATACATATAGATAGCTAAGAGTAATAGCAACTGCTATCAGGAATGTATAATAGGTTACCTGCAGGTGGTTTACACCAATCTGCTGATAGGCAGCGTAGGTGGTAATTGCAAAACCAAGCCAGTATTTTTTTTCAAAGATTGATATTAACCCTGCAATAAGTAAAGGCATAAACGCAGTGGCCAACATTTGTGTATCATGTCCCGCTGCAACAATGACCGGATTATAAGTTGCAAACGCAAAACCGAGACCAGAAAGGATTCCAATCACAGGTCTTATTTTCAGTGTTAGACATAAAATATAGAAACAGATACAGGCTAGGAAGAAAAAATTGATAGGTTTAGGCAAACCAAACGAAAAGATCTTTGTAAGATCAGGCAACACACTTTTACCTTCCATGGCTACCTGGTAATTAGGCATTCCGCTGAAAAGATTAGGATTCCACAACGGGAAGTGGCCATTTTTTTCTTTGTATTCAAAAGAATTTTGCGCCATTCCTTTCCAGCCAACATTGTCATGCTGGTTTAGCACATTTCCTTCCAAAACAGGTTTGCAAAACAGTATAGATACGATAAGGAAAACAAGAATTGCAATAATATGGGGCAAAAACTTTTTCAACAGCGGATTGTTCATACAAATTCAGGATTAGGCTGACAAAATAATGCTATTTTAGACTAAAATCCCGATGCGCTGGCTTTTATTTTTGTCGAGACTATCACTTATTTGCGGTCTTTTTTTTCTGCTTACACTTGTGCAGTTGATGACAGGCTGGATAAAGGATGAAAATCTTGAATCAGCGATCATTACCATTGGGTTTTTTATTGGAATGATTATCGTACCCATTACATTACTTTGTTATATTGTTTTATGGGTGGCAGGGAAAAAGCCAGCTACAATTGTTCCCCGTTGGCTTATTGTGGGTAATTTAATTGTGCTATTGATTTTGTTGGGTTATATATATTATATCAACTATATCTATACTCAAACTTTCTCATGATACAAACTATAATTAAAAGTAAACCAACCAGGTTGTTCCTGATATTAGGCGGTTTTTTTATTGCCAATGCATTGATAGCTGAGATAATCGGTGTAAAAATATTTTCATTGGAAAAAACAATGGGATTTTCTCCAATGGATATTCATATTCTTGGAAATGACCTTTCGTTTAACCTGACTGCCGGCGTTTTGTTATGGCCGGTCGTTTTTATCATGACAGATATTATAAATGAATATTATGGCATGAGAGGTGTAAGGTTCCTTTCATGGCTTACTGCAGGTTTAATTGCATTTGCTTTTTTGATCTTTATTGGTGCCATCAACTTAGTGCCTGCAGATTTTTTCATTACCAGCAAACAGGGTAGTGGCATCCCGGATATGTCAAAAGCCTATAACAGTGTATTAGGGCAAGGGGGATTTATAATTATTGGCTCTATCACAGCTTTTATTCTTGGGCAATTAATTGATGTTTTTGTTTTTCATAAGATAAAAAGGGTTACAGGTGAGAAGAAGATATGGCTGAGGGCAACAGGTTCCACCCTGATCTCGCAATTCATTGACAGTTTTGTTGTACTGTTTATAGCATTTTATATCGGCACCAGAGTTAATGCATCTGGAAATGATTTTGTGTGGCCATTCAAATTGTTTATTGCAGTAGGTATTGTAAACTATATATATAAATTCATCATAGCTATTTTAATGACACCGGTTATTTATCTAATGCATGGTATTATAGAAAGATATCTTGGTCATGAACAAGCTGCTGAAATGAAAAAAGCAGCAATGGGAGACCGATAAAACTGTTACTGATTTTTTGATTTGACAATGCCGGCAACTATTTTATCAATAGGAAGTGTAAGAGCTTCAGAAGAAAAATTATCCCAATCAATGAAGCGGAAAGTTTCAATTTCTTTTTTTGTTTCGTAAACATGTAGCTGCTCTTCATCAAAGTCAAATGGCTTACTTCTTAAAGGAACGGATATTGCTTCCAGTGTTTTTACTGCGTAGTAAATGGAGATGATCTGGTGTTCAGGATTAAATGCGGATCGCTGATAGAAGTCCGTTGTATAGATATGTTCACCAATTTCAACCTTTAAATTCATTTCTTCCATGAATTCCCTTTGCAGGCAGTCTCTTGTGCCTTCACCAAATTCTAATCCGCCACCGGGAAATTTGGTTATGTACATGCCACGGATCAATTCATCACTTACCAGCACTTGTTGCTTTTCATTTGTCAAAACACCATAAACCCGGATATTGAACATGGGGATTAAAATATTTTCTTACGGAAGAAATACCAGCCGATTATTAATGCAATTCCCAGTGACAAAAAAGCGACAATATAAAATGCATATTTTGAATGTTCAAAACCACTGGGGACATTCATGCCAAATAAGCTGGCAATTAATACAGGAAAAGTAAGAACAATTGTAATAACGGCTAATCTTTTCAAGACCTGGTTCTGGTTATTAGCTATGATACTGGCAAATGCATCAAGTGTACTGCTTAGAATAGTTGTATAAATATTGGCCATCTCCAGGGCCTGTGAATTGTCTACTATAAGGTCATTTAGAAATTCTTTTTCATCTTCATTCAAGCTTAGAAAATTCGTTCTTTCCAGTTTCATCATTAGCATTTCATTGGATCGTAGAGCCGTCACAATATAGACGAGACTTTTTTGTATCCGCATCAGTTCCAGTAAATGCTCATTCCGGCTTGAGTCATACAACCGTTGTTCAAAAGTATTTCTCCTAAGGTTGATCTCTTTCAGGTGTTCCATAAAATTCTGAACGATCTTTTCAAAAATCTTCAGCACCATCATGTTCCTTTTATCTGTATGGCGATTCCGAAATGTGTTCAGGAATTTCTTTATGGCAGAATTTTCAAAGGAGTTTACTGTTACGATCTGGTTGTGAGTAAGGATGATGCAAATTGGAATAGTTATATAATATGCGTCACTATCATTAAATGAGTTGTTCTCCGTTGGAGTTTTTATTACAATCAGTTTGACATTGTCCTCTTCTTCATACCTGCTTCTCTCATCTATATCCAGTGAGTCGGTCAAAAAATCAATGGGTATATCCAACGATGTGGACAGTTCTGTAAATTCCTCCTGTTTTAATGGTGGTAGCACATTTACCCAAATACCATTTTCAGGTTTGTCAATCTCTACTGTCTGCTGGTTTAT